>DASUTZ010000096.1:0-5237 GCA_036374295.1 Actinomycetota bacterium | reverse complement strand
TCGACGCCGCGGGCCGCATGCAGTACCAGGAGATCGGGTCCCTGGCCGTGCTCGAGCACGGGAAGCTCGTGGGCATCCTCACCGAGCGTGACCTCGCGCGCGCCCTCGCCGACGGCGTGGACCCCGCGGAGACGCCGGTCGCGGCCTATATGACCGAGGAGCCGGTGACGGTGACTCCCGAGGCGGATGCCGCCTCGGTGGCGGCCACGATGCTCGACCTCGGGGTTCGTCACATCCCGGTGGTGGAGGGAGGCCAGGTGATCGGGATGGTGTCCTCGCGGGACCTCCTGTCCCTCGAGGCCTGGAACGCGATCGGGGTGACGTGACGATGAAGAAGCTGAAGGTCGAGGACGTGATGACGCGGACGGTCGTCGCCGTCCGAGAGGACACGCCCTTCAAGGACGTCGTCCGCATGATGCTGGAGCACCGCGTGAGCGGTGTGCCGGTGCTCGATGGAGATGGGCTCCTGGCGGGGATCGTAACCGAGGCCGACCTGCTGACCCTGGAGGAGGGGAAGGTCGAGCCGAAGCACCGCCGCTCGTTCCTGGAGTGGCTGGTGCAGCCCGGCCGGCTCGCCGAGATCGAGGCGGATGCCGCGGAGGTCCGGGCCGGCGACATCATGACGCCGAGCGTCGTGACGGTGCGCCCGGAGACGACGGTGCCGGAGGCGGCGAAGCTGATGCTCGACGCTCAGGTGAAGCGCCTCCCCGTCATCGACGAGGAGGGGAAGGTCCTCGGCATCGTCAGCCGGCGCGACCTGCTCCAGCCGTTCCTCCGCACCGACGAGGAGATCGAGCGCGAGATCAGCGAGGAGGTCGTCTTCCGCACGATGTGGATCGACCCGGACACGATCGGGGTCGAGGTCGAGCGGGGGTGCGTGCGACTCCGCGGGACGGTGGAGCGGAGGAGCGTGGCCGAGATCCTGGTGGAGCTGGTTTACCGCGTCGAGGGCGTGGTGGGCGTCGAGGACGAGCTCGGCTACCGGTGGGATGACCGCAAGGTCAAGCCACGGGGACCCTTCTCGGCTCCTCGCTGGAGCGAGAACTGGGCTCGACGCGGAGCCTGAGAGAGGGGGATCGACCAGATGCTCGTGAGGGACGTGATGACGGTCGGGGTGGTGACGGCCGCCCCGGACACCCCCGTCAAGGAGCTGGCAGCGCTCATGGTGGGCGCGCGGATCAGCGGCATCCCCGTCGTGGAGGACGGGAAGGTCGTCGGGATCGTCTCCGAGTCGGACCTGCTGCCTCTCCACGAGGGCGACCCGGGCCGCCGCGTTCAGGTGGCCGCCGACGTGATGACGAGGAAGCTCGTCACGCTCGTCGAGGGGATGACGGTGACCGAGGCGGCGCGCGTCCTCCAGCGCCACGGCGTGAAGCGCGCGCCGGTGATGCGGGGGGAGCGTCTGGTCGGGATCTGCACGAGGGCGAACCTGCTGCGCCCGTATCTCCGGACCGACCTCGAGATCCTGGCGGAGGTCGAGGAGGCGGTCCTCTCCGGGGCGCTCGGGATCAGCCCGAGGGGGGTCCGGGCGCTCGTCACCGACGGGGTCGTGAGGCTGGAAGGTCGTGTGACGAGCGCCCGGACCCGGGCGATCCTCCTCCGACTGGTCCGGGCCGTGGATGGGGTGGTCGACCTCGAGGAGCAGCTCGAGATCGAGGAGGAGCCGAACGGCCAAACGACCCATCCGGAGGGGGCCGGGCGGCCCGTGACCGACTGAGTGACGCCTTCGATGCTGGGCCGAAGCGAGATGAAGGGAGAGAACGATGAAGACGATCGAGCGCCGTGACGTGGCTCCGGCGCCGGAGCTGTACATCCCGGAAGCCGAGGTTCCCGTCAAGGGAACCCGCATCTGGGCCATCCTGCGGATCTCGTTCGGATGGGTGTTCCTGTGGGCGTTCCTCGACAAGCTGTTGGCGCTGGGGTTCTCCACGGGGCGGAACGAGGAGACTGGTGTCATCGACTTCTTCGGCGAGGCCGCGTGGATCAACGGGGCATCGCCGACCGAGGGCTTCCTCGCCTTCGGGACGAAGGGACCGTTCGCCGACTTCTTCCAGGGGCTCGCGGGCTCGGCCTGGGTCGACTGGGTGTACATGCTCTCGATGGCTGCCATCGGCCTGGCGCTGATCCTGGGGATCGGGATGCGGCTGGCCGCGATCGGCGCCATCATCTGGCTGGGCCTGTTCTACGTGGCCGGTTCGATCTGGCCCGAGAACAACCCCTTCATAGACGACCACGTGATCTACGCGATCGCGCTGGCGGGGCTGGCCTACATCGGGGCGGGACGGACCTGGGGCCTGGGGCGTTGGTGGGAGTCCACCGCGCTCGTCAAGAAGTTCCCGGTCCTCAAGTAGCCACGGCGGAGAGCGCGCTCCAAGCGGGGGCGGCCACCAAAGGCCGCCCCCGCTCCGTGCTCCTAGGCCTGGAGCGTCCGCTCGTCGGCCATGATCAGGAGCCGGTCGCCCGCCTTCAGCGGCCGGTCGGCCGGGGGCCCCACGGTGGTGGAGCCGTCGGCGTGTCGCAGCGCCAGGGCGAGCGCCCGCCCGGCCGCCTCGTCCACCCGGAGGCCCTCGAGATGCGACCCGGAGCTCACCACGAGCTCCTCCACCCGCACCTCGCGGTCCCCGAGGTCGGCCACGTCGAGCATCCCGACCACGTCCTGGCGGAGGGACATCAGTGCCATGGCCTCTCCGCTGGTCACGTACGGGGAGACCACCCGATCGGCCCCCGCCTTCTCCAGCCGCGGGATCGACTCCGAGGTCGCAGCCCTGGCCACGATGAAGAGGTCGGGCTTGAGGGCCCGGGCCGTCAGCGTGATGAAGACGTTCGTGGCGTCCGAATCCACGGCGCAGACGAGGCCGCGCGCGCGGTCGATCCCCGCTTGACGGAGGACCTCCTCGTCGGAGGGGTCTCCGATCAGGTGGGGGACGTTCATGTCGACCATCCGCGCCTCGAGCGCCTCGTCGCGATCGACGACGACGAACGGCACCTCCGCGTCGAGGAAGCGCCGGGCCACGGTCCTCCCCACCCGACCGAAGGCGCAGACGACGAAGTGGTCCTCGAGCCGGTCGATCAGCTGCTCCATCCGCTTCCTCCTCCGTCGCTCCCCGAGGTTGCCCTCGGAGATCCAGATGCCGATGAGGGTGAGGCCCACGAGGACCGCGGTCACACCCAGGACCACCAGGCTGAGGGTGAAGACCCTTCCGCTCGCCTCCAGGGGCTGGACCTCGCGGAACCCGACGGTGCTCAGCGTGATGATCGTCATGTAGAGGGCGTCGAGGAACGACCAGCCCTCGATGAGCATGTAGCCGGCGACGCCGTAGGTCGTGACGCCCAGCAGGAGGGCCGCGGGCCACAGGAGGCGGCGGATCAAGGGGTTCAGCGGCGTCGGGCGCCTCACCGTCCCTCCAGCAGCAGACATCGCACGGAGGGGAGGGCGTCGGCGATCCTCTCCCATGAGCGCCCCGAGTCCTCCGAGAGAAAGACGTCTCCGTTCGGGAGCGCCGCGGCGACGGTGTCCCCGTCGGCCACGAGTCGGTGGGTGTCCAGGTTGCTCCCGAACGGATCGGGGAGATCGCACTTCTCGAAGCGGTCGCCGGCGAGACGGTAGAGTGCGGCCTCTCCTCCGCCGGGCCCGGACGAGGCGCTGAGCAGCACGGTGTCGCCGGCCGCCGCCACCGCCCGGGAGTAGCGGCGGTCCAGGCCCTCGTCGATCGTGGCCCAGCTCTCGCCGCCGTCCTCGCTTCGCGCCAGCCCGTAGGCCGTGGCCGCGAGGACCAGCCCGGCTCGCTCGGGATGGGCCAGGACCTGATGGACGTCCTCCTCGATCGGGATCGCGGTGGGCGACCAGGTCGCGCCCCCGTTCTCCGAGCGGAGGATCCCGCCCACGTGGACGTTGACGTAGACGACGCCGTCGGGCCCGGCGCTCAGCGAGCGGACGTCGGGGGGACCGCCCCAGGGTGTGTGCCATCGCTCGCGCCCCTCGGCCCGATCGAAGTCCTCCACGGCCTCGAGGCTCCCGTCCCGGGCGAGGAACAGCCGGGCCTCAGCCGTCCCCACCAGGGCTCCGCCGCCGGCAAGGGCCAGCGCACAGTTGGCGCGGAGATCCGAGCGAAGCCCGGGGGCCTCGCCGTTCGACCGGACGACCACCTCGTGGCCCCCTCGCACCTCGACCGTGACCTCGCCGGCGCGGTGGAGGAAGGTGACGCGCTCGGGGCCGAGCCGCTCGCCGCCGGGGAGCGAGATCACCCCCCCATCGGTGGCCGTCAGCAGCTCCATGGCGCCAGCCTATCACCGCTCGCGGGTACCATGCCCTCGTGCTCTCGTTCGACCAGGGGTTCTTCGGGCCGGGCAGCGTCTCGTGGCAGGTCCATGGGGAGCTGACCGTGCTGTTCGGCGGCGCCCGGGCGCTCCTGATGCAGTCGGCGCACCCGCTCGTCATCGCGGGGGCCCGGGAGACCGGCTTCTACAAGCGCAGCCCATGGAAGCGCCTCCAGCGCACGCTGATGCTCAACTACGCCATCACGTTCGGGACGAAAAAAGACGCCAGGGCCGCGGCCGAGCACATCAACGAGGTCCACCGCCGCGTCCACGGGATCGACCCCGTGACCGGCCAGGCCTACCACGGTCTCGACCCCGACCTCTTGCTGTGGGTCCACGCCACGCTCGTCCACAGCGCCCTGCTGTTCGAGCGCCTGACGGTGGGGAGGCTCGACGCCGCAGGGCGCCAGCGCTTCCACGAGGAGCAGATGCTGGTCGGGGAGATGCTCGAGCTTCCCCGCGAGAAGATCCCGCCCACGGTGGAGGAGCTCTCGGAGTACATGCGGGACGTCGTGGCCGGCGACACGCTGATCGTCACCGACGCCGCGCTCGAGGTGGCCGACCTGTTCCGGGAGTTCCCGCCGGAGGCGGAGTGGAAGCCGGTCCTGCGCGCGATCTCCTTCTGGTCGTTCGCCACGCTCCCCCCGAAGCTGCGCGAGGCCTACGGGGTGCGGTGGAGCCCCGCCCGCGACGTGGCTGCCCGGGTCAGCTTGGCTGCGCTGAAGCGCCTCCGCCCGGCGATCCCCCGGCGCTACCGGCGGATCCTGATCGCCGAGCAAGCCCGCATCCGGACCTCCGGCTAGCTCTCGGCCTTCGCGATCCGGGCCTTGGCCTTCGCCCTCGATTTCACGATCGAGCGGATCACGAGCAGCGCCACGAGCCCGACCGCCTGGGCCATGAGCGCCATCCGCGTGACGTCC
>DASUTZ010000095.1:0-2707 GCA_036374295.1 Actinomycetota bacterium | reverse complement strand
CCTGCCCGAGGCTCTCCCTGAGGGAACCGTCGCGGTCTATGCAGCGATCGAGGCGGAGGTCTCCGCCATGGACCCCGAAGAAGGCGCAGCCCTCCTCCGTGAGTTCGGGGTCGAGGAGCCCGGCCTGCGGAAGCTGATCCGGGCCGCGTACGACGCGCTCGACCTCATCACGTTCCTCACGACCGGGGAGGACGAGACGCGAGCCTGGCAGGTCCGCCGGGGGGCGCTGGCGCCCGAGGCCGCCGGGCAGATCCACACGGATCTGGAGCGGGGCTTCATCCGGGCCGAGGTGGTGACCTACGATCAGCTGGTCGCCGCCGGGTCGATGAAGGTGGCCAAGGAGCGAGGCCTCGTGAGGACCGAGGGCAAGGCCTACGAGGTGCAGGAGGGGGACGTGGTGAACATCCTCTTCTCGGTGTGAAGCCCGGGATCCGGCCCGTCACCGCGGACGACGCGGAGGCGGTGGCGCGCCTCTCCACCCAGCTCGGCTACCCGGCGACCGCCGAGGAGATCGTAGAGCGCCTGGCCGGGCTACCTTCCCACCACGCCGTGCTGGTGGCCGAGCTCGGCGGCGCCGTGGTCGGGTGGATCCAGGTGCAGGAGTCGCGCCTCGTCGTGGAGCGCCTCCGCGCCGACATCACGGGCCTCGTGGTCGACCAGACGGCCCGGCGAGAGGGCGTGGGCAGACGGCTCGTGGAGGCGGTCGAGCGATGGGCGGCCGACCGCGGCGCCGAACGGATCCGGGTCCGCTCCAACGTGGTCCGCGAGGACGCCCATGCCTTCTACCCGTCGCTCGGATTCGAGATCGCCAAGACCTCCACCGTCTTCGAGAAGCGTCTCTCCTGACGGGTTTGGCTGGAAGGAGCGCTGTCGGTATGATGTTGACCGTGGCGGACACGTTGGAGGCGCGATCGCGCTACGTGACGCCTGGAGGTGATCCTCATGACCTCGTCTGTCACGCAGAGGAGATCGCGAGTCATCGTGCTCCTGATAGTCGGTCTAGCGCTCCTTGCCACTCCGAGAGCAGCGAGCGCGGACAAGCCGTCGGCCGTATGCCCGCCCGGCTTCAACCTCGGCGCACTCGACTTCGAGAGCTCGCTGAGCCTCTCGCGCTCGAAGGCGGGCCTCGAGGACGGGTTCTTCACGAGCGAGGGGCTGGAGACCTCGTTCGATTTCTTCGACAAGAACGGAGACGGGCTGGTCTGCTTCCAGGAGAGCGTGGGGTCGACGCAGGCCAATCCGGCCTCACTATGGCAGTACCTCTACAACGTCGTGGATAACAGCGCTTCCAAGCCCTAGATCCTTCGGCGTTCGGTCCCACGCTTGGGGGGCAACGTGGAGACGATCGGATTCGAACCGACGACCTCCTGCTTGCAAAGCAGGCGCTCTACCAGCTGAGCTACGTCCCCGTCCTCAGTAGTCTAGCCTCAGCCGCTCGACGACCCGGGCCAACCTGAAGGAACCTTCAGGGCCGCTTCAGGCGAGGCCCATGCCCGGGCTCGAAGATCACCGTGTCAACGAGAAGGAGGCACGGATGAGGTACCTGACGAGAACGGTGGTGGTGGTCGGAGCGCTCTTGGCCCTCACCTCCTGCGGCGGCGACGGCGATGATGCGGGTGGCGGTCAAGGCGAGGCGTCGCTCTCGATGGTGGAGAACGCCTTCCAGCCGGCCGAGCTCACGGTGGCGGCGGGGAGCGAGCTCTCCGTCTCGAACGACGGCCAGGCGGTCCACAACATCACGATCGAGGGCACCTCGATCGACGAGGACGTCGACGCGGGCCAGAGCACGACCATCACGATCGACGCGGAGCCCGGCGAGTACACGATGTTCTGCGAGTTCCACCGCGCGGCCGGGATGGAGGGCACGGTGACGGTCCAGTGAGGCGCTCGCTCGCGATCATCGGCGTGACGCTCGCGCTCGGGGCGGCCTCCTGCGCCCCCTCCCAGCCGGCCGCCGAGGACGTTCGCCTGGGGAGCGAGGAGAGCTCCCCGGGGTCGGGATCCGGACAAGGTTCGTCCCAGGGCTCCCCGAAGCGGGTCGACCCGCGCCGGGACGGCTTCGAGGTCGGGCTCGGGGAGTGGGCCGTTACCCTGGAGGCGGCGGCGATCCGCCCCGGGCCCGTCACGTTCGTGGTCCACAACCGCGGCACGATGGTGCACGGCTTCGAGATGGAGATCGAGAACGTCGACGACGGCTTCAAGGTCGAGACGCAGACGTTCGGCCCGGGCGAGACGGTCACGCTCGACCTGGACCTCGCCCCAGGGCTCTACAAGGTCGAGTGCCTGATCGACGGCCACGACGACCTGGGAATGGAGGCACTCCTCGAGGTGCGGCCCGACGCCCCGAAGGTGCGGCAATCCCGGCCCTCGGCCGAAGGGAGCGCCGTCTCGATCCAGGGCTTCGCCTTCGACCCGTCCGAGCTCTCGGTCGCGGCCGGCGACGAGGTCACCTGGACCAACGACGACCCCGCCCCCCACACGGTGACCGCGAGGGATGGGTCCTTCGACTCGGGCACGATCGAGCCGGGGCAGAGCTTCTCGGCTACGGTGGACGCCTCTGGGACGGTCACCTACTTCTGCGTGATCCACCCCACGATGGAGGGGACGATCCGCGTCGGGTGACGTCGCGGCATACTGACGGCATGCCGGTGGGCGTCTACAGGGTGATGGACGGCCGGGGGGGCGCGGCCGGTACGGAATCCTTCCG
>DASUTZ010000094.1:0-3378 GCA_036374295.1 Actinomycetota bacterium | reverse complement strand
GGTGGGGGCGGCGGGGTTCTTCTTCCTGCTGCGGGCCCGGGCGGCGGTGGCCCGCGCCGGCTACTCGACGAGCGTCTCGTAGACCTGCGGCTTCAGCGTCCCCACGAAGGGGAGGTTGCGGTAGCGCTCCGCGTAGTCGAGACCGTAGCCCACGACGAACTCGGGGGGGATCTCGAACCCCGTGTACCTGATCGTGACCGGGACCCGGTCCACCTCGGTCTTGAGGAGGAGCGCGGCGACCTCGAGGCTGGCGGGCTTCCTCGCCTGGAGGTTCCGCAGGAGGTACTGGAGGGTCAGGCCCGAGTCGACGATGTCTTCGACGACGAGGACGTCCCGCCCCTCGATCTCGTGGTCGAGGTCCTTCAGGATGCGGACCACCCCGGACGACTTCGTGGCGGCGCCGTAGGACGAGATCGCCATGAAGTCGAACTGGATCGGAAGGCGGATGTGGCGGGAGAGGTCGGCCATCAGCACGAACGCGCCCTTCAGCACTCCCACGAGCACGAGGTCGTGTCCCCGATAGTCCTCGGTGATGCGCTCGCCGAGCTCCTTCAGCTTGCCTTGGATCTCGTCCTCGGTGATGAGGATCCGTTCGATGTCCTGCTCGTACTCGGCCACGTGGCCCGTCAGTGTAGCCGCCCGGCCGCTGCCGTCGCCCGTCACGTCGCCTCCCCCGCCGGCCTGAGCCGAACATACTCCCTGTCCCGCCACCCCATCAAGGCGCCGGGGAGATCGATCCGGCGGCCGGGGCGGCCGCGCGCGAGGTCGAGGATGGCCTCCACGTGGGCCGCCTCGACGTCGGCGGTCCAGGAACCCGCCATGGCCGCGGCCACACGGAGCGCGTCGCGCGCCACCCGCGAGCCCACCGCCGGCACCAGGGCTCGGAGGCGCGCGACGCGCATCCGGACCTCGCCCTCGTCAACCTCCACGACCTCGCGCGCGGCCGCCGACGCGACCTGGTCGAGGTAGGCGGCATCCTCACGGACGTTGGCCGCGACACGGGCCAGCGTGGCCCGCAGGTTCCGGCCGAGCTCCCGCTCGAGATGCGGCAGCACCCGGTGACGGACCCGGTTCCGGAGGAAGCGCGGGTCGCGGTTCGTGGGGTCCTCGCGGGGCCGGAGTCGCAGGGAGCGACAGAACGCCACGATCTCGTCCCGGGTGACCTCGAGCAGCGGTCGGACCACGGTGAGGGCGAGCGGCGGCACGGTCGCCACCGGGTCCATGCCGGCCACCGCCTCGAGGCCGCCCCCTCGGACCAGACCCAGCAGGACGGTCTCGGCCTGGTCGTCCCGCGTGTGGGCCACGGCCGCCCGCTCGATCCCCCGCTCGGTGGCGACCTCGGTCAGCGCCGCGTAGCGAGCCAGCCGGGCCCAGGCCTCCGGGGACTCCCCGCGAGCCGGTCCGCCGTCCGCTGCCCGGAGGTGGAACGGCAGGCCGAGCCTCCGGGCCTGGCCCCGCACGTAGGCCGCGTGCTCACTCGACGTCCGGCGGAGCCGGTGATCGAAGTGGAAGACCTCCAGGCGGATCCTGAACAGACGCCGGAGGCGGTGCAGGGCGTGGAGCAGGCAGATCGAGTCCGGGCCGCCGGAGCAGGCCACGAGCACCGCCCGTCCGGGGGGCAGCATCTCGTGCCTTCGGATCGTGCGGGTCGCTCGCTCCAACACCCGCGCCACGGCGGGCGGGCGCCCGGCCATGTCAGATGACCCGGCGGACCCAGGCCTCGGGGTCGGAAACCTCTTCCAGCGTGGGGAGGTGCTCGGGTCCTTCCCACACCCGGCTGAAACCCTCCACCCCGGCCCGCTCCACGACCGCCGCGATGAACCGCTCGCCCTCGCCGTACTGCCGCGCCTTCGCCTCGAAGCCGATCGCCCGCTGGAAGGCCCGACCGGCGCCAGCGGACCGGCGCCGCTCCCGCAGCACCCGCTCGAACCTGGGAGCCCCGCGGATTCGGCCCTCCGAGAGCACGTGCATCACGTGGTTGCCGTGCCCCTCGAGGAGCGACATCAGCGCCTGCATCCTCCGGAAGGTGTCACGCTGCTCCGGCGTCATCAGGAGGAAGAGGATCCCCACCCCGCGCCAGGCGGAGCTCCGAGCCGCCTCCTCACGGGCCCTCCGGAACGCCTCGAGGAGGCGTCGGGGATCGAGGTCGAGGGACTCCACGTACTCGTCCACGAGTCCCCGCAGGTAGCCCCGGAGCCACGGTACGCCGCCGAACTGGAAGCGGTGCGTCACCTCGTGGAGCGAGAGCCACAGCCGGAACTCCTCCGGCTGGAGCCGATGGCGGCGCTCCACCGAGATCACGTTCGGCCCCACGAAGTAGAGGAGGTCCCGGTCGTCGGGGGGCAGGAAGAGATCGTACTGGCCCAGGACCCGCCGGCTCAGGTAGCCGAGCAGGCCCCCGACCTGGGCCGCTAGGAACTTCCTGCGGACGGCAGCCATCGGGCCGTCCCCGTCGCTCGTGAGCCGGTCCGCGACCGGGTCCAGGAGCGTCTCGAAGCCTCGGACGTTCTGCCGCACCCACTCGTCCCGGGTCATCACCCAGGGGCGCGTGGCCGGCCCGTCGATCGGGAGACCCGTCAGCTCGGCGACGAGCGAGTCCGCCCGGGAGACGGCCTCCGCGAAGTCCTCGCTCAGGCGCGCCCGGTCGACCGGCGCGATGATAGGGCCCACTCCCGAGAACGTGACGCCGATCCTGCGGGCCGTCCCCCAGTCGGCCAGCTTCGCCGCGGCCCCCATCCTCAGCCCGACCGACGGGCGCGGTGGGCGGCGGCCTTGGCCCGTCCCTCGGCCACCTTGGGGGAGACGCCCTTGTCGAGCTGCTCCTTCAGAACGCGCTCGTACACGTCGTCGCCTTCGCCCGAGGGCTCGGCCTCCTTCTCGGGGGCCTGGGCGTCCGCGGCGGGCTCGGGCTGGGACTCGGGCTCGGGCTCCGCCGCAGGGGCCTGCGCGGGGGCGGGGGCCTCGGCCGTGGCCGTCGTGGCCGCCGGGCGTGCGGCGGCCGCCGGCGCGGCGGCGGGGAGTGGCTGGGGGGCCGGGGCGGGATAGGCCGGGGCGTTCACGCCGGCGTAGGCGCGTGGGCGCTCGGGGATCTTCGGCGCCTCCTCCTTCCCGAAGAACCGCGGGGAGAACCGCACGTACCGCAGGGCGATCAAGGCCACGAGGCCCAGGACCGCCAGGGCCAGCGGGATCGCGAGCCACCAGGTCCAGGGGCGGACCACCTCGGGCTCCTCGCCGGGCGGCGGCGTCTGCCCCCAGGCGAGCAGGGGGATCAGCACGATGGAGATGAGGACCACCGTGGGGATCAGCCACCGCAGACGGGACCCGCGCATCGGCGCGGATTCTAACAAATCCCCGTTCACGGGCCTCCCGCGATCGTGT
>DASUTZ010000093.1:0-7625 GCA_036374295.1 Actinomycetota bacterium | reverse complement strand
ACGCGATCCCCAGGAACTCGACTCCGTCGTTCCGACGCTCAGCCTGAGCGACGCCGGGGGCCTCCCGGTTGCACGTCCCTCACCACGGGGCCCAGAACCAGATCACGAGGTCGCTGCCCGCGTACTCGGCGCCGTCGATGGCACCCCCTCCCAGCGCCGGTGCCGTGAAGCGAAGCTCTCTGGGGACGGGGGGGTCCTCGGCCGGTTCCTCGGTGGGTCGGGGCGAGGTGGGCGGCGGGCTCGTGGCCGCGGGCGCCGCCTCGGGACTCTGGGAGCCTGTCGTCTCTTCCGGGGATCCGCACGAGGCCGTCGTGAGCGCCAGGATCCCCATCGCGATGATGAGCCGAGCCGTGCCGGTTCGCATCGGCCAAGTATAGGGAGGGAGGGGATTTCGAGAGCCTTACGGATAGCATGACGCCGTGGATCGGCCACTCACCCGGCGGCGCTTCCTGGCGGTGGGGCTCGGATCCCTCCTCTCGGGCCTGCGCCCGCTCTCCGGGCTCGCCGCCGGCCCCAAGCGCGTCGACGTGATCTGTCGCCGGGCCTGGCGGGCAGCTCCTCCCGGCGAAGGCCTGAGGCGGCATCGGATCCGGCGGCTCACGGTCCATCACTCGGCCATCGTGCTCTCGGACAACCGCGACGCCCCCGGCCGGTTCCGCGGACACCAGCGGGCGCACTTCGGCAACGGATGGCCGGACATCGCCTACCACGTGCTGATCGACCGAGGCGGCAACGTGTACAGGGGGAGGAGCCCGAGGTTCCGAGGGGACACCGCCACCGACTACGATCCGAAGGGCCACCTCCTCGTCCTGTGCGAGGGCGACTTCGACCGGCAGTCGCTCTCGGGGAAGCAGGTCACGGCGCTCGTGGACGTCCTGGCGTGGGCCTGCGAGCGCTTCGGCGTGAAGCCGGGCACGATCCGCGGCCACGGCGACTGGGCCTCGACGGCGTGCCCCGGGCGGCGCCTGCGGCGCAAGATCAGGAGCGGGCGCATCCGGGCCCGCGTGAGGGAGCGGCTGCGCCGGGGCGGGGTGGAGCTGCGGGTGCTGTGCGGCGACGCGGGGAGGCGGCGGGTCAGGCGGATCGAGCGGGGCCTGGCCTGAGCCGTTCGTGACAGACCCGGGGGCTAGGGTGACCCCGTGGGGAAGACGCGCACGACCTTCGAGTGCACGGCCTGCGGCGTCCCGTCCGGTCAGTGGGCCGGGCGGTGTCCGTCCTGCGGGGGCTGGGGGACGATCGAGGCCGCGATGCCCCCTTCCTCCGGGACCGGATCGGTTGCGCCTCCCCCGGTGTCGCTGCTGGCGACGGGGAGCGACCCGGAGAGGCGGCTCCGGGTCGGCATGGAGGGCGTGGATCGGGTGCTGGGGGGAGGGCTCGTTCCGGGCTCGGTCGTCCTCGTGGCCGGTGAGCCGGGCATCGGGAAGTCGACGCTCCTGCTCCAGATCGCCGACCGGCTGACGGGTGCCGGGCACGGGGTGCTGCTGGCCTCGGGGGAGGAGTCCCACGGCCAGGTGGCCGCGCGGGCCAGGCGCCTGGGCCTGCGGTCGGACCTCGCGTTCGTCCCGGGCCGCGAGCTGCCGCACGTGTTCGAGGCCGCCGGGGCCGAGCGGCCGGCCGTGCTGATGGTCGACTCGATCCAGGCGATCAGGGACCCGGACCACACGTCCCTGCCCGGAGGGCCGACGCAGGTGCGCCTGTGCGCCGACCGCCTCGTAGGGCTGGCCAAGGCCGAGGGGATCGTCGTCATCCTGGCCGGCCAGGTCACCAAGGACGGCGAGGTAGCCGGCCCGAGGACGCTGGAGCACGCCGTGGACGTCGTCTGCTCGTTCGACGGGGACCAGCGGACCGGCCTCCGCGTGCTGGCCGGCGGGAAGAACCGCTTCGGGCCCGAGGGCGAGCTGGCGTGGTTCGAGATGGGTGCCGAGGGCCTGGTGGAGGCCGACCCCTCCGAGCTGCTGACCAGCAGGCAAGCGGAGCCGGGCGCGGCGGTGGGGCTGCTGTCCGCGGGACGGCGCGCGGTCGCCGTGGAGGTCCAGGCGCTGGTGGCCCCCACCGAGGGATCCCCCCGGCGACACGTGACGGGGCTCGATCCCAGGAGGTTCGGCCTCGTGGCCGCGGTGGTCGACCGGGCCACCGGCCTCAGGCTGGGACGGACCGAGCTGTACGGGGCCACGGCGGGTGGCCTCAGGATCGAGGACCCGGGCTGCGACCTGGCGGTCGCCGCCGCGCTGGCCTCGGCCGCCACGGGGGTTCCCCCGCCCGGCGGCCGCGGCTTCATCGGCGAGGTGAGCCTGACGGGAGCGGTGCGGGGCGCCCCGAACCCGGCCCCCCGCCTCGCCGCAGCCGCGGCCGCCGGGCTCACCGAGGTCTACGCCCCTCCCGGGGTGAGGTCGTCCGACGTCAGGGTCAGGGCGGTCCGACACCTGTATGACGCCCTCACATGGGCGGCCGAGGGCGGGGGCAGAGGGGCCGCCTGAGCAGGCGAAACGCCGCCGGACAACCCGGAAATGGCCCGTGACCTGCAGTTTTCATTTGCGGGGGAGGTGACTCCCTGCTATCATGAGAGCCTGTCCGTCCAAGACTCAGGGGGGTACTTGTTGTTCAGCAAGGGTGACAAGGTCATCTATCCCCACCACGGCGCGGCCGTGATCGAGGATCTCACGACCCGAGAGCTCCTCGGAGAGAAGAAGAAGTACTTCGTCCTCAGGCTCACACACGGTGACCTCACCCTGATGGTTCCGGTGGACAACACCGACGAGGTGGGCCTCCGCGAGGTGGTTCCCAAGCGCGAGGTGAAGAAGGTCCTGGAGGTTCTGAAGAAGTCCGAGACTCGCATGCCCGCGAACTGGAGCCGGCGCTACAAGACCAACATCGAGAAGATCCGCTCCGGCGACATCTACCAGGTGGCCGAGGTCGTGCGGAACCTCTCGATCCGCGAGGCCGAGAAGGGCCTCTCGGCCGGCGAGAAGCGGATGCTGGCCAAGGCCCGTCAGATCCTGATCTCCGAGCTCACGTTCGCGGTGGACACGCCCGAGGAGAAGGCCGAGGCGATGGTGGACAAGGTGCTCGAGGAGTCGCACAAGGCCGTCGCCTCCGCGAACGGCTCGAGGTAGGCCCCAGGGGAACTTGTCTCCGCGCCTCCGGCGGCGCACCGTGGACCCGTGAGCGATCGGAGCAGACGCCGCGTCCTGAACGGCGGCCCCCGGGGCACCCTCGTCGAGCTCATCAGGATCATCCTCGTCTCCGTCTTCGCCGTCGGCGGGTGGCAGATCGCGGAGCGCGGTTTCGAGGGCCGGACGGCCCTCCTGATCGGGATCGCCCTGGGCAGCATGGTGGGGTATGTGGTGGGTGGCGTGATCGGGAGGCTCACGGTCCGAGCCGTCCGCGAGGCCGAGGCCGAGTTCGAGGAGGTCCCCGCGGGCGAGATCCTGGCGGGGACGATCGGGCTCATCCTGGGCCTGGTGATCGCCGTCCTCGCCTCGTTCCTGCTGTTCCGCCTCCCGCCCGCGGCTGCCGGGCCCACCATCGCGTTCGTGGCCGTCTCGCTCTCGTACGCGGGCTACCGGATCGGCCGGGCCAAGTGGGCGGACTTCTTCTCGCTCTTTGGGCTCCGCCTGCCGGGGGCAGGCGTGCGGCCGGGCGAGATCAACGTCGTGGACACGAGCGCGCTGATCGACGGGCGAGTGCTGGACGTCGTCACGGCCGGGTTCCTGGGCGGGGTCTTCCTCGTGCACCGAGGGGTCCTCGACGAGCTCCAGCGGATCGCAGACTCCTCGGATCCCCAGCGGCGGCAGCGCGGGCGGCGGGGGCTGGACGTGCTGCACGACCTCCAGCGGACGGCCGAGGTCGTGCTCGTGGACGAGCCGGTCCAGGGCGACGTGGACGGCGTGCTGGTCCGTTTGGCCAAGGATCGGGGGGGCGTGGTCATCACCTCCGACGCGAACCTGGCCAAGGTGGCCGCAGCGCTCGACGTCCCCGTCCGCTCGATGAACGAGCTCGCGGCGGCGGTGCGGCCTCCGGTGATGGCCGGTGAGGAGCTGCGGATCCACATCAGCCGGGAGGGCCGTGAGGAGGGCCAGGGTGTGGGCTACCTGGAGGACGGCACCATGGTCGTCGTGGAGGAAGGCCGGTCCCACCTGGGCGCCGACGTCGTGGTGACGGTGACCAACGTGATCCAGACGGCCTCGGGGCGGCTCCTGTTCGCCCGCCTCGAGCTGTGATGCGGGCGGCGGCCATCCTCCTGGCTGCGGGCCGGGGCGAGCGGCTGGGCGGGGAACGGCCCAAGGCGCTTCTCGAGGTGGGCGGCACCTCGCTCCTTCGGCGGGCCGTGCGCACGGTGGACGCCGTCCCCGAGATCGAGGGGTTCGTGGTGATGGTCCCTCGGGGGCTCGAGGAGACGGCGAAGGCCCAGGCTGCGAGCTCGCCCCGCTTCCTCGCCGCGGTGGAGGGGGGTGACTCGCGGCGGGCATCCGTACGCCGAGGGCTGAATGCGCTGCCCGACGGCTTCGACGTGGTCGTATGTCACGACGTGGCGCGGCCCCTGGCCGCCCCCGGGCTCTTCACGGCCGTCCTGAGGGGGCTGGAGGGAGCAGACGGCGCCGTGCCGGCGGTGCCCGTGACCGATACCGTGAAGCGGGTCGGCGGCGGATGGGTGATCGAGACGGTCCCCCGCCACGACCTGGCGCTGGCCCAGACGCCCCAGGCGTTCCGTCGCGTGGCCCTGGAGGAGGCCCATCGGGCCGCGGAGGCGGAGGGCCTCTCAGTGACCGACGACGCGGCGCTTATGGAGCGGGCCGGACGCAGGATTGCGGTGGTCCCCGGCGACGCGGGCAACGTCAAGGTCACCACCCCGGAGGACCTGGAGCGGGTTGAGGCGATCGCCCGGATCCGGGAGGGCTCGTGACGGATCTCCGCGTCGGCCTGGGCTTCGATGCGCACCCGCGCGACGAGACGAGGCCACTCCTCCTGGCCGGGGTGAGGTTCGAGGGAGAGGCCGGCGTGGCCGGCCACTCCGACGGGGACGTGGTCTGCCACGCCCTGGCCGACGCCCTGCTCGGCGCGGGGGCCCTCGGCGACATCGGCGATCACTTCCCCGACGACGAGCCCTCCACCGAGGGGATCGCCGGTCTCATCCTGCTGTCCGAGGCGGTGCGGCTGGTCCGGGCCGCGGGGCTGAGCCCTCAGCGCTGTGATCTCGTAGTCGTCGCGGAGCGCCCGCGCATCGCCGACCGACGCGACGAGATGCGGGCCAACCTCGCGGAGGTCCTGGGCGTGGATCCCAATGCGGTGTCCGTGAAGGCCACGAGGCCCGAGGGCCTGGGGCTCGTCGGCGACGGGATGGGCTGCATGGCCATCGCCACCCTCTCGGGGCCGTGAGCCGGGTCTTGGTGCTCGAGGGACGGCGCCTCGCGCTCGAGGCGATCCGCTCGGGGCGAGCCGTCGAGGTCCTCGTGGCTGCGGGGGCCCGCAGCACCCCGGGCCTCCGCGATGTGCTGGCGGCGGCCGAGGCGGCCGCGGTCCCGGTCAGGGAGGTCCCTCGAGACCGCATCCGGTCCCTCTCGGCGACCGACTCGCACCAGGGCGTGGTGGCGAGGGCGGAGGCGCCGGCGACCCTCGGCGAGGCGGACCTGGAGCGGCGGGCCTGGGCGGAGGACGCGAGGGTCGTCGTCCTCGACGGGGTGACCGACCCCCACAACGTGGGCGCGATCGCCAGGACCGCCGAGGCCGCCGGCGCCTCCGCCCTCGTACTCCGGCGGCGCCGAGGCGCCGGCCTCACTCCTGCGGCCCTCAGAGCGTCCGCAGGGGCGCTGCTCCACCTCCCGGTCGCCGGGGTGGCCAACATCTCGAGGGCGCTGGGAAGGCTGAAGGAGGCGGGCTTCTGGGTCCTCGGCCTGACGGGCGAGGCCGAGACGACGATCGACGGCGCCGCTCCGCCCCCGGGGCGTCTCGCGCTCGTCCTCGGAGCGGAAGGCGAGGGCCTGTCGCGCCTCGTCCGGGAGTCCTGCGACGGGCTCGTCTCGATCCCGCTCCGGGGCCGGGTGGCATCGCTCAACGTCTCCGCCGCCGCGGCCGTGGCCCTGTTCGGGCTCCCCACCCCCGAGCGCCGATAGAATCGTCTCGCTGGCGTGGCGCAGTCCGGTAGCGCAAGCGATTTGTAATCGCTAGGTCGCGGGTTCGAATCCCGCCGCCAGCTCCACGCTCATCCCCGGGCCCAGGCCACGACCTCGTCTGCCGGGAGCAGGTTGAGGACGCGCTCGGGCCGCACCCCCGCCAGCGCCAGGGATGCCAGGCCCAGCTCGAACGAGCGAAGATCTTCGGGACGGTGGGCGTCGGTCCCGATCGAGATCCATGCGTCGGCCTCGACCGCCACCGTCAAGGTCTCCACGTCGAGGTCCTGGCGATCGGGGAAGCAGTCCAGCTCGAGGGCCGTCCCCGTGACGGCTGCCTCCTCCGCCACGCGCTCCCAGTCGGCGACGAGCCCTGTGCGGACCCCGTATCGCCTCCCTCGGGGGTGTGCGAGAACATGGACGGTGGGGTTGCGGATCGCGGCGAGGTAGCGATCGGTCTGGTCCTCGCGCAGGCGCAGCTTCGAGTGGAACGCGCCCAGGACGAGATCGAGCCGCCCGAGGACCTCGGGGTCCATGTCACCCTCCCCGTCCGGCGAGATGTTCATCTCGAGGGAGCGCAGCGCGCGGAACCCATCGAGCTTCGAGTTGAGCTCGTCGATCTCCTCCAGCTCCCGCAGGAGCGTCTCCTCGTCCATGCCGCGCGCGATCGGCAGGCCCTTGGAGTGATCCGTCACCCCGACGTACGAGTGCCCCAGGGCGCGTGCCGTCGCCACCATCTCGCCCAGGTCGGCCCGCCCGTCGCTCCACGTCGTGTGGACCTGGAGGTCGCCGCGGATCGCCGCCCTCCAGCTGGGGTGGGCGTCCAGCACGCGACGGGCCTCGGCCAGCGAAAGGAACGAGGCCCGCTCCGGCGGGAGCTCTCCGATCTCGGGCGGCTCCTCGATCCATCCCTCCAGGATCCCCGCGATCCAGGGACCGACCCCGCGGAGGGCGGTGAGGTCCGGGAGCCGGGTCGCCTCCTCCGGCCAGATGAGGGCGGACCGCGCCGCCCGGCGGAGGGCTCGCTGACGCCGCTCCTCATGGGCCTCCGCCTCGCGGCTTAGCAGCTCCGCGAGGTCCACGTTGGAGGGCGTCACGGAGGGGGCGCGCCCTCAGAGTCCCCCGGCCCCGGGGCCTCCGGGGCGGCGCGGTCCGCCCTCGTGGTCGGGCCGCCTTCAGGAGCGCCCCCCCCGGCGAGGAGCTCCTCCAGCTCGGTGGTCTCCGCCTCGCTCAGGACCTCGTCCTCGCGCTTCTTCAGCAGCTCACGCAGCCTTCGCTCGTCCACGACACCTCGATTCCCCCCGCCGTCCGACGTCAATCGTGCGTGGGCTCCGCGATGAGTACACTCACGGCATGGCCACGGAGGCGCGGTCCCCTTGGCGGCAGGCGCTGCTGCAGCTCGATCAGGCCGCCCAGATCATGGACCTGCCCGCCAACGTTCACGAGATCCTGAAGCACCCCAAGCGCATCCTGCAGGTCGCCATCCCGGTCCAGATGGACGATGGGAGCCTCCGCGTC
>DASUTZ010000092.1:0-4256 GCA_036374295.1 Actinomycetota bacterium | reverse complement strand
AAGAAGAAGACGCGCAAGAAGGAGAAGAAGAACGTCACCCACGGGGCGGCCCACATCAAGTCGACCTTCAACAACACGATCGTCACGATCACCGACCTCGAGGGGAATACGCTCTCGTGGGCCAGCGCCGGCAACGTGGGGTTCAAGGGCTCCCGCAAGTCCACGCCGTTCGCCGCCCAGCTGACTGCGGAGGCGGCCGCCCGGCGCGCCCAGGAGCACGGGGTCCGCAAGGTCGACGTCTACGTCAAAGGGCCCGGATCGGGGCGCGAAACCGCGATCCGGTCGCTGGCCGCCACGGGGCTCGAGATCCTCGGCATCCAGGACGTGACCCCGGTCCCCCATAACGGGTGCCGACCCAAGAAGCGTCGCCGCATGTGAAGCCGGTTGGCGGGGAGGAGTGGATGATCCCCCGCCGGAGGAGGTTGTTCCGAACGTGCTGATCGTCACACGACCGCAGATCCAGGAGGAGACCGTCGATGAGCGCCGCTCGACGTTCGTCATCGAGCCGCTCGAGCCGGGCTTCGGCCACACCCTGGGGAACTCGCTCAGGCGCACCCTGCTGTCCTCGATCCCCGGGGCCGCCGTGACCTCGGTCAAGATCGAGGGGGTTCTCCACGAGTTCTCCACGATCCCCAAGGTGACCGAGGACGTCACCGATATCGTCCTGAACATCAAGGAGATGGTGATCCGCTCCGAGCTCGACGAGCCGGTCACGATGTACCTCAAGGCCAAGGGGCCTGGCGAGGTCACGGCCGCGGACATCGCGCCCCCGGCGGGCGTCGAGATCCTCAACCCCGATCTCCACATCGCCACGCTGGGCAAGGGCGCCGGCCTGGAGATGGAGATGGTGGTCGAGCGGGGCGTCGGCTGGCGTCCCGCCGAGCAGAACAAGAAGGCGCGAGACCCGATCGGTGTGATCCCGGTCGACTCGATCTTCTCCCCGGTTCGCCGGGTGACGTTCCAGATCGAGAACACGCGGGTCGAGCAGATGACCGACCGGGAGAAGCTGATCCTCGACGTCGAGTCCGACGGATCGGTGAGCCCCCGCGAGGCGGTGGCCTCGGCGGGGATCACGCTGGGCGAGCTCGTCTCTCTCTTCAGCGACCTCACCGAGGCCCCCGGCCTTTCCCTCGGCCCTCCCGAGGGCGAGGAGGAGCCCGTGGGCGAGCTGGCGCTTCCCGTCGAGGAGCTGCAGCTCTCGGTCCGCTCCTACAACTGCCTGAAGCGCGAGGGCGTCGACACGGTCGGCGAGCTCGTCCAGAGGACCGAGGCGGAGCTGATGGACATCCGCAACTTCGGCCAGAAGTCGATCGATGAGGTCAAGTCGAAGCTCGACGAGATGGGCCTCGGGCTCAAGGAGGAGTAGGTGCCGAAGCCGAAGAAGGGACCACGGCTGGGCTCGGGGCCGGCGCACCAGGGGTTGATGCTCGGCGGCCTGGCGGCCGATCTCTTCACCCACGAGCGGCTGCGGACCACGGTGGCGAAGGCGAAGGCCCTCCGCCCGGTGGCCGAGCGCCTGATCACCTTCGCCAAGCGGGGCGACGTCCACGCCCGGCGCCAGGTGCTCAAGGTGGTCCCCGATCGCGACGTCGTTCATCGGCTCTTCGACGAGATCGCCCCCCGGTTCGCCGACCGGGAGGGCGGCTATACACGGATCCTCAAGCTCGGCCCTCGGAAGGGCGACGGGGCCGAGATGGCCCAGATCGAGCTGGTCGAGCGCGAGGGGGAGTAGCCCGGGCCTGTGCCGGTCCTGAAGCTCGTCTTGGCCTACGACGGGACGGGGTTCCGGGGCTGGGCCCGTCAGCCCGGGAAGCGCACGGTCCAGGGGGTCCTGGAGCGAGCGCTGGAGCGGATGCTGGGGGAGGTCCCCCGGCTCTCCGTGGCGGGACGGACCGACGCGGGCGTGCACGCCTGGGGACAGGTCGTCTCGCTGGAGGGGCGGGATACCGAGCGGCTCCAGCGGGGGCTGAACGGGATGCTGGCCCCGGAGGTGGTGGTGCGCAGGGCGACACGGGTGCCCGACGGCTTCGACGCCCGGCGGAGCGCCAAGGCCCGGGTGTACCGGTACCGGGTGTCGCTGGCGCCGGTCCCGGACCCGTTCACGGCGCGGTACGTGTGGCACCGGCCGGCGCCGGTGGCGCTGGCGCCGATGCGGCGGGCGGCCCGGCTGCTCGAGGGGGAGCACGACTTCGCCTCGTTCTGCCGGGCGCCGCGGCGGGGTGGGACCGTGCGCCGCCTGGAGCGCTTGGCGATCCGGCGGGAGGGCGACCTCTTGGAGCTGGGGGTCAGGGGGAACGCGTTCTGCCACCAGATGGTGCGGAGCCTCGTGGGGACGCTGCTCGAGGTGGGAGAGGGAAGGAAGGAGGCGGGCTCGATGACGGAGGTGCTGAAGGCGAGGTCGCGGCGAGCGGCCGGCCGGGTGGCGCCCCCGCACGGGCTGACGCTGGAGCGGGTACTCTATAGGCCGTGACCTGGGGATACGAGAGATGAAGACCTACAGCCCGAAGCCGAGTGACATCGAGCGGAAGTGGTGGCTCGTCGATGCCGACGGGGCCACGCTGGGACGTCTGGCCAGCGAGGTGGCCCAGCTGCTCCGCGGGAAGCACAAGCCGACGTGGGCCCCTCACCTGGACGTGGGGGACCACGTCGTGGTGGTCAACGCCTCGAGGATCCGCCTCTCGGGCCAGAAACGGGAGCAGAAGGTCTGGTACCGGCACTCCCAGCACCCCGGAGGTCTCCGCACGATCCCCTACGACCGGCTCCTGCGGGAGCGTCCCGACCGGGCCGTGGAGAAGGCCGTGCGGGGGATGCTCCCCAAGAACCGGCTCGGCCGTCAGATGATCAAGAAGCTGCACGTCTACGCGGACGCGGAGCACCGGCACCAGGGTCAGAGACCGGAGCCGCTCGACCTCGGGGCCACGGTACGACGTCCGACCGAGGAGGAGTCCTGAGCATGGCTGAGGCCACGCGCGCTACGGGGCGCAGGAAGGAGTCCACCGCCAGGGTCCGCCTGACCCAGGGCAGCGGCAGGTTCGAGCTCAACGGCCGCCCGCTCGAGGAGTACTTCACCTCGCGGGCCCAGCGGATGATCGTCACGGCCCCGCTCCGGGCCGTGGAGAAGGAGAAGGAGCTCGACGTGATCGCCTCGCTCGAGGGCGGGGGGACGAGCGGACAGGCCGGCGCCCTCCAGCACGGGATCGCCCGAGCCCTGGTCGAGATCGACGCCTCGCTCCGCGGGATCCTGAAGAAGGAGGGCTTCCTCAGCCGCGATGCCCGGGAGAAGGAGCGGAAGAAGTACGGGCTGAAGAAGGCCCGGAAGGCCCCTCAGTACAGCAAGCGGTAGTCACGCGTCCTGATCGGGGCCCGTCTCCAGGCGCTCGTCCTCGATCACGACGTCCTCGCCTTCGGGGAGCTCCAGGCCTCCCCCCAGGATCTCGGCCAGCACGAGCCTGGCCTGGACCTCGAGGTCGCGCGGCACCCAGAGGTACACGGGCCCCACCCGGTACGGGCCTTCGAGCTCGCCCTTGGCGAAGACGGGAATGTCCTCGCTCTCCAGCCTGCTCTTCACCAGCAGCCCCGCGGTCGGGTTCGCCGCAGTGTGGATGAGGACGAGCGGCTCCATGAGCCCATTCTGGCACCGACGCGCCGCCGGCGGCGGGGTCGGTACGATACGCGGCGTGGGGAGACTCTTCGGCACCGACGGGATCCGCGGCGTGGCAGGGCGCGAGCTCACGACCGAGCTGGCGCACGGGCTGGGGCGAGCGCTCGTGGCCACCGTGGGGAGTCGGCGTCCTCGAGTGGCGGTGGGGCGGGACACGCGCGCCTCCGGCGAGATGCTCGAGGCTGCGCTTGCCGCGGGGATCTGTTCCGCGGGCGGGGACGTGCTCCTGCTGGGGGTCGTTCCCACCCCGGCCGTGGCGTTCCTCACGGTGGATCTCGGCGCCCACGCGGGCGCGGTCATCTCCGCGTCCCACAACCCTCCCCGGGACAACGGAATCAAGCTCTTCTCCTCAGACGGCATGAAGCTGCCCGACATGGTCGAGGACGAGATCGAGCGCCTGGTTCGTGAGGGGGGCGGCGAGGTGGCCGAGGGGCTCGAGGTCGGCCGCATCCTCCGGCAGGAGGATGCGGCCGACCGGTACCTCGGCCACCTCGCCGCCTCGGTGACCGGGACGCTGGGGGGCCTCCAGATCGTGGTAGACGCGGCGAACGGGGCGGCCTACCGTGTGGCGCCGAGCCTGCTGCGCAGGCTCGGC
>DASUTZ010000091.1:0-11180 GCA_036374295.1 Actinomycetota bacterium | reverse complement strand
CGGCTTTCCCCATGATCCGTGCGGCCGCGTTCACGGCGGTCCCGTAGAGCGTCCCGCCCTCCTGCCGCACCTCACCGGCGTTCAAGCCCGCCCGCACCCTGATCGGCCGGTCGGGGTGGGCGCGGTTGTGCTCGTCGAACGTTCTCTGGATGGCCACGGCGCACCGCAGGGCGCTCCGCGTCGAGCCGAACGCGATCATGAACCCGTCCCCCATGAAGACGACCTCGCGGCCGCCGTGCGCCTCGACCTGCTCGCGGAGAAGATGCTCGTGCGCCCGGAGCAGCTCCTGGGCGACGTCGTCGCCCTCGCGGGTGCGGAGATCCGTGGATCCCTCGACGTCGGTGAACAGCACCGTGACGGTGCCCTCGGGGAGCGCGACACCGCGCTCCTCTGCTCCGGGTGGCTGGTCGGTCACGACCGCAGGGTATCGCGATGGCGTTCAGCCCGGAAACAGACGGGCCAGCGAGAAGCCGTCGAGGAAGGGCTGGGCCAGGATCCCCACGACCATGACGCCGGCCGCGGCGGCCAGCGTGGCGGTGCGAGTCCACCGCCCCAGCACGGGGAGCGGCTCGGGGCCCGGCTCGAAGTAGGCGGGCGCCAGCACCCGCGCGTAGTAGGCGAGCGACATCACCGTGTTGAGGATCGCCAGCACCGCCAGCCACGTGTACCCTGCCTCGATCGTCGCCCCGAAGAGCGCCAGCTTCGCGGTGAAGCCGGCCAACGGCGGGATCCCCACGAAAGAGAGGAGCGCCACCACGAGCGAGAGGGCCAGGGCCGGGTGGGTCCGACCCAGGCCCGCGTACCGGACGCGGTCGGTGCGGCCCCGAAGCTCGATCACCACGCCGAAGGCGGCCAGGTTCGCCAGCGCGTAGGCGGCGAGGAAGAAGAGCAGGGAGGGCACCGCGAGATCGCTCCTCCCCAGCGCCACCACCGCCATCAGCCCGTAGCCCGACTGCGAGACGGCCGACCACCCCAGCAGGCGCCGCACGTCCTCCTGCCATAGGGCGGTGAGGTTCCCCAGGGTCATGGTGAGAGCGGCCACGACGGCGATCAGGGGCCGCCACCCCACGCCGTCCTCGGGGAGGGCGAGCATCAGGCGACCCACCGCGATCAGGGCCCCGATCTTGGGGGCCACGGTGACGAACGCGGCCACCGGCGCCGGCGAGCCCTCGGCCACGTCCGGCATCCAGGCGTGGGCCGGCACCGCTCCCATCTTGAACAGCAGGCCTACCAGGACCAGCACCGCGCCCGCCACGAGCCCGACCGTCGAGGCCGAGACCAGCCCGGCCCGAAGCCCCCCGAGCAGCGTCGTCCCGCCGAGCCCGAACAGCAGGGCCACGCCGAACACCATGGCGGCGTTGGCGAACGCTCCGAGGAGGAAGTACTTGATCGCCGCCTCGCCCGAGGGCGCGTGCGCCCGGTGGTAGCCGGCCAGGACGTACCCGGTGGCCGAGGCGAGCAGGACCCCGAGCAGGACCTCCATCAGATCGGCTGCGCCCGCCAGCAGGATCGCGCCCAGCGCCGACATCAGGAGCAGGCTGTAGTACTCGCCGTGGCGAGGCTCCGTCCGGAACCACTCGAACGAGAGCAGGACCGTGACCGCGGTCGCCCCGAGGATCAGCAGCTTGGCCCAGACGGCGGTGTCGTCCACCGCGTAGGTCCCGAAGAACGTCGTTCCCTGTCCCCCGCGGAGCATCGGCCACGTCGCGATCCCCGCGGCCGCGATCACGGCGAGCGAGAGGATCGCGGCCCCGGGGGCCTGCAGGCGCCGGGGCGCGAAGAGCGCCCAGAGCAGCACGCCGACCGACCCGCCGAGGACGATCAGCTCGGGGGTGATCGACCCGACCGGCACTAGCCGCCTCCGAGCAGTGCGCGGGCGGTTCGGTCGATCACATCGAGGAGCCAGGCGGGAGCGATCCCGATCACCACGGTGAGGAGCAGGAGCGGGGCCAGCGAGACGGTCTCGGCAGCATCGAGGTCGGTCCAGTCGCGGAGCTCCTCGGGGAGGGGCCCCAGGAACGCCTCGCGGAGCATCCGCAGGAACGCGGCCGCCAGCACGATCACCCCGAGGAGGCCGATCCCGGCCAGCCACGGGTACACGGAGAAGGTCCCCACGAAGATCTGGAACTCGGCCACGAAGCCGGCCAGGCCCGGGAGCCCCAAGCTGGCGAAGGCCAGCACGACGGTGACGCCCGTGGCCCGCGTCGCGCGCGACGCGAGCCCGCCCAGCGCGTCGAGGTCGTAAGTCTCGCCCCGCCGCCACAACGTTCCCGCGATCAGGAAGAGCCCTCCCGTGATGAGCCCGTGGGCCACCATCTCCACCGTGGCGCCGGTCAGCGCGAGCGACCGCGCCTCGACCTCGCCGGTGGCGAGCGCTCCCGCCGCCGCGATCCCCAGCATCGTGTACCCCATGTGCGTCACGCTCGAGTACGCGATCAGCCGCTTCACGTTCCTCTGCGCCAGGGTGACGAGCGCCCCGTACACGATCGAGACCACGCCGAGGATCGCCAGCGCCAGCGCGTACGCGCGGAAGGCCCCCGGGAGCATCGGCATCAGGATCCGGATGAACCCGTAGGTCCCCATCTTCAGGAGGACGCCGGCCAGGATCGTCGAGCCGGGAGCGGGCGCGTCGACGTGCGCGGGCGGCAGCCACGTGTGGAACGGCACGAGCGGCGCCTTGATCGCGAACCCGATCGCGAACCCGAGGAAGATCAGTGAGGCCCGGAGCCCCGTCCCGGCCACGGGCTGCTGACGAACGATCTCGATCATGTCGAACGTGCGGGGATCGGTGGCCAGGTACAGCCCCAGGATCGCCAGAAGCATCGCCAGCGAGCCGGCAAGCGTGTAGAGGAAGAACTTCAGCGCCGAGCGCTGCCGGTCGCCGTGGCCCCATCCCCCGATCACGAAGTACATCCCGGCCAGGCTCAGGTCCCAGAACACGTAGAAGAGGAACAGGTCCATCGCCAGGAAGACACCGAGCGAAGCCGTCTCCAGGAAGAGGAAGAGCGCGAAGTAGGCCTTGGGCCTTCCGCGGACGTCCTCGGGGAAGATCAGCGAGACGAGGAACAGCAGCGCCGTGAGGGCGGCCAGCGTGAGCGACACGCCGTCCACCCCCACCCGGTAGCCGACACCCAGCGTGGGGATCCAGTCGACGGCCTCCACGAGCTGGATCTCGCCGCCCTCCATGCGGCCCCAGGTGACGGCCAGGGGGACGAGCGGGAAGGCTGCGGCGACCAGGGCCAAGCCGCGCAGGAGCCGTTCGCGGGCCGTCGGCAGGAGCGCGATAGCGATCGCGGCAGCCAGCGGCGCGAAGATGGCGGCGGTCAGCATGCTCCGCTCATCTCACCAGGAAGGCGACGGCGGCCGCCACCGCGAGCCCCACGGCGATGATCACGTAGTAGCGGTGGGCGAGGCCGGACTGGAGGAGCCGGCTCGCGGCCCCGGCCGCCCCCACGCCACGCGCCACCCCCTCGACCGAGCCGTCCACGAGGCCCTCGTCCACCCGCCGGGAGCCGTCGGCCGACGCCAGCGTCCCCCTCCCGACGCCCTCCACCAGGCCGTCCACGCCCCGCTCTCCCCACGCCCGGAAGACGCGGGCGAAGAGGTCGGCGACCCGGCCCACCGCCCGGACCCCGGCGTCCACGACGCTGTCGTCGAGCCGGGCCAGCCCCCGGGAGAGAGCCAGGACGGGCGTCACCACCAAGACTCGACCGGCGGCGGGGAGACCGAGCCAGTCGGCGGCCGGGAACCGCAGCCGGTCCGGCAGCCCGAGCGACGCGAGCGCGCGTCGCCGGTCGAGGAGGAGGACGATCACCGCCGCGAGCACGATCGCTCCCACCGAGAGCAGGATCTCCCACGCCGCCGGGACGACGGCGTCGCCCCCCACGATCCCGGCCAGGCCCTCCCTGACGGGCGGGAGCCAGAGGAGGCCGAGGAGCACGACGAGCAGGGTCAGGACGGCGATCGCGGCCCGCTGGAGCGCGGGGGGCGCTGCTGGCCGGCGCGCCTCCCCCGGGCCGTAGGCGAGCAGGGCGATCCTCCCCGCGTACAGCGCGGAGAGCGCGCCGGCCAGCAGCGCCCCCACCCCCGCCCACGTCGCGTGCTCCCACGCCGCCCCGATCACGGCGTCCTTCGTGAACGCGCCACCCAGCGGGGGAACGCCGGCCAGCGAGGCCGCCCCCACCGCGAACAGCCAGGCGATCGCGGGCAAGGCCCGGCCGAGGCGCATCCTCGTGAGATCGCCCGAGCCCGCGGCGTGGATGGCCACGCCGGCCGCCAGGAACAGCGACGCCTTGGCCACGGCGTGCGCCGCCAAGTGCCCGGCGGTCGCGGGCACGGCGAGCGCCCCCACCGCGACCAGCACGAGCCCGTACTGCGCCGTCGTGGAGGCGGCCAGCGCCCGCTTCACGTCCGACTGGAGCAGCGCCACGATGCCCCCCAGCAGCGCACCAGCCAGCCCGAAACCGATCACCGCGGGCCCGAACCATCCGGTCGGCTCCAGCGCCGGAGCCAGGCGGGCCAGGGCGTAGGCGCCCGCCGCCACCATCGTCGCGGAGTGCAGCAGCGCCGAGACCGAGGTCGGGCCGGCCATCGCCGAGAACAGCCACGGCGAGAACGGCGGCTGGGCCGACTTCGCCAGGGCCGCGGCCAGGACGCCCGCCGCGATCAGGTGCAGGTCCACGGCGGTGGCTCCGCCCAGATCCTCGAAGCGCAGGGAGCCCGTGGCGTGGAGCGCGGCCCCCGCCGCGACCACGAGCCCCACGGCCCCCACCCGGGTCACGACGAAGGCCTCCTGGCCCGCCCTGGGCGCGTCCTCGCGCCACCGGTGCCCGATCAGGGCCCAGGAGCACGCGGCCACGAGCTCCCACCCGATCAGCAGCGTGAGGAGGTCGGCCGCGAGCACGACCATCTGCATCGCCCCCACGAACAGGGCCAGGAGCGAGAGGAGACGACGCCGCCCCGGATCCCCCCGATGGTCCGACGCCGCATAGGCCAGCACGGGCAGCGCCACGGCCGGGACCAGGACGGCCACGACGCGGGCGATCCCGTCGGCCGACAGCGAGAGGCCGAGCGCGGGCCCCCACCCCCACGATGCCGTCCACTCCCCCGCCGCGCCCATCAGCGACCCGACGAGGGAGACCACCACCCCGCCGCCGGCGACCCAGGGAGCCCATCCGGCCCGGGCCGCCGCGGCCAGGCCCGCGACGGCGAGCGGCGCGAGGGGGGCGAGCCAGAGCATCAGCCCTTCAGCCTCTTCAGCTTCTCGGTCATGTCGGCCTTCCGCACGCGGTACACGGCGATGACCAGCGCGAACCCCAGCGCCGCCTCCACCGCCATCACGGTCATGGCGACGATCGCCAGGACCTGTCCCTTGGGTGAGCCCGCAGCGCTCTGCGCCCAGAACGTGCCGATCGCGAGGATGCCCCCCGCGATCATCAGCTCGAGGCCCATCATGATCATCACGAACGCCTGCTGGCTCAGCGCCCCATAGACGCCGATCCCGAACAGCGCGGCCGCCACGACGAGCAAGAGCTCCTGGCTCACGGCGCTTCCTCCGGGTCCATCGTGGGAGGTACAGACCCCTCGTACGCGTCGCCGGCCCTCCCCCGCCGCGAGGCCAGCGCCACTGCCCCGATCATCGTGGCCAGCAGGGCCACGGCGGCCGTCTCGAAGACCACCATCGAGTCCCCGAGGAGCTCCATCCCCGTCTCGCGGGTCACGCGGGCTCCCGCCGCCACCGCCCGCTCCGGGAACGAGCCCAGGAGCCCGACCGCGGCGAGCCCAAGGAACGCCACGACTCCCGCCGCGATCGACGTCCGATGCTGATGGACCATCATCATGGGGTTCAGCCCGGCCGGGTTCATCATGAACATGACCATGAAGACGGCCATGATCGTCATCTCGCCGGCCATCATCAGGATCAGGACGAGTCCCAGGAACCGGGCCGTCAGCAGGACGAGCAGGAGCCCGACGAAGACGAACGCGGCCAGGAGCCAGTAGGCGGCCCGCACCATCGAGTCGGCCCGGAACACGCGCCACGCGCACAGCACCGAGCCGACGCCGAAGATCCAGGACAGGACGTCGACGATCACGGCGCCGCCCACAGGGCCTGAGCCCCGGCCAGGAAGACGTCCAGGAGCGCCAGCGGGATCAGCACGACCCACGAGACCCACACGAACCGCTCGACCGGCACGCGCACGAAGCGGTGCCGGGCCCACACCAGCAGGACCAGCACCGCGAGCGTCTTGAGGATCGTCCAGGCCCACCCGGGGACCCACGGACCGTGCCATCCCCCGAGGAAGACGGCGGCCGTCATCGCCGCCCCCGCCACGAGCACCATGAGCCGGGCCGCCTTCCAGGTCAGACGCGCGGCGCCGGAGACCTCGGCGGAGGTGCCGCCGGCGAGATCCTCCCCCTCGGGCAGGGCCAGCGGGCCCCAGAACGCCAGCCCCGCCACCGCCACGAGGAACAGCGGCATCCCCAGCGGCTGGCGGATCACGTTCCACAGGTGGGCCTGGGACTCGACGATCGCGCCGACCGAGAGCGACTGGGCCGGCAGGGCGGCTCCGATCAGCACCAGCGCCAGGGGCATCTCGTACGAGAGCGCCTGCCCTGCGAAGCGGTAGCCCGCGATCAGGGGATGGAGGGAGTTCGGGCCCCATCCCTGGAGGAACACCGCCACCATCACAAGAGCCATCGCGGCCCCGAACAGGACGATGCCCGCGTCGGCGTCGGCCACGGCCAGACCGGGCGCCAGGGGGATCGTGGCCAGCCCGACGGCGGCGAGGCCGGCGAGGGCGGCGGGGGCGAGCGCCCAGGCCTCGGCGTCGGGGCGCTCGGTCCTGGCGCGGGGGCGGAGCAGGAGCGCGAGCCCCCGCCGCGCGGGGAACGTCAGCGACCGCACCAGCCTGGAGCGGCCGCCGAGCGCCGCGGCGGCCAGGGCATCCAGCGCCGCCGCGACGTAGACACCGAGCGCCATCGCCGCCACCGTCGCCAGCACCGAGGCGGCGATCCTCATGCCGGAACCTCTTCCAGCGCCGCGGCCTCCTCCAGGTCGAGGTCGAGGCTCACCACCGTCGTCACGAGATCGCCCCACTCCATGCCCACCACGAGGCCCGGCAGGAGATCGAGGAGCGCGCCGGCCCCGACCCCGGGCGCTCCGATCGGCCCGCGGGGCCCCTCCACGACGTCGAGGGGTCCGATCGCGGCATCCCCGGCGGCCCCCGCCAGCCTGAGCGACTGCTCGGCCTCGGCGACGCGCTGGCGCCACCGCGCCAGCGCGTCGCCGCCCTCCCCGACCACCGGCTCGAACCCCAGCGCCCGGTACTCGTCCAGCTCCATCCGGAGGTCGCTCGGATGACCCGCCGCGCGAGCCGCCGGCCCTCCGACGTCCTCGCGCACCACCCCGACCCCGCGGGCGAGCCACCAGAGGCCGCGGCCCCGCTCCAGCGAGCGGCGCAGCCGCGCGACCCGCCGGACGTCCCCGGATCCCGCCCGGACCGCCAGGGCGAGGACCCGACGTCCAAGCGACGGGAGTCCCGCTACCCGCAACGCGTCCGCCAGCCACCGGAGGTGGCTCCGGGCCCGCGCGCCCTCCAGCTCCGCGATCGGGACCGCCTCTCGCGCGACGCGCGCGAAGACGTCCTCGGTGCGGGCGCCGAGCGTGATTCCCTCGAACGGGTTCGCTCCGACGGCCACCTCCTGGGCCACGTCGCCCTGCACGCCCAGGACGAGCTCCAGCCCGGGAGGGAACGCCGGGAACAGCGGCCCCACCCGCACGTCGAGGCGATCGAGCTTCAGCCCGTCGCGGTCGTCGGCCCGCCCCGCCAGCGGGCGTCCGAACGGCACGCCGCCGGTCATGCCCTTCCCGCCCTGGCGGTACGGCCCGATGTCCCTCCAGGTCGCCGGCTCCACGTCGGGCCAGGCATCATCCCGGACGCCCCCACCTAGAAGGAGGCGCTCATGCTCGGTGCGGATGATCGACGGCAGCGCGCCGCCCTCCACGACCCGCAGCCCGGGCAGTGCCGCCGCCAGCGGATCGTCCGGCGCGCCGTCCGGAAGCCACTGGAACGCGAGCCGGGGTGCCGGGATCTGGTCATGCGCGAGCATCACAGCAGGCAGAAGGCGCTCGGTCAGGAACCCGGCAACGACGAGCGCGTCGGCCGCCCGGGGCGACGGCGTCGGCGCCAGGACCGACGACAGTTGGAGGTGCTGGGCGGCGCGCCGCCCCCCGACCCCGCCGACCACGAACACCGGCGTGGGCGCCCCGGAGGCGAAGCGAGCCAGCGCCGACCTCAGGCCCACCGGAAGGCCCCCTCGCGCCAGCCGTACAGGATCCCCAGCACGAGGATCGCGATGAACATCAGCATCTCGATCCCCGCCATCAGGCCCTCCTCCAGGAAGACGACGGCCCACGGGTACATGAAGACCATCTCCATGTCGAAGGCGAGGAAGACGAGCGCCATCGCGTAGTAGCGGACGTGGAAGCGGCTCCAGGCGTGGGTCTCCGGGCCCCGGCCCCCCAGGAACGGCACGCGCGACGGCGCCGTCGCGACCGGCGGGTTCAGGGCGTCCCCGGCCCACCGCAGGACGAGGAAGCTCCCCGTCCAGAAGAGGAAGACGACGAGGGCGGCGCCGAGCGCGGCCATCTAGGCCTCCGCGTAGTCCTCGGGGTTCTCCTCGAACTCCTCCCTGCAGTCCACGCTGCAAAAGTAGTAGGTCCTGCCCTCGTGCTCGAACGTGGCCGCCGCCTCGCTCTCCTCCACCGTCATCCCGCACACGGGGTCGATCGCCGCCATCCGGGTCTCCTTCGGTCGTTCTCTCGCGCACACGATACCCGGGGTCGTCACGGGACCGTCGTTCCGGCTACCCTCCCGGCGATGGGCATCGCCAGGAGCGCGCTGCTGTGGGCGTCCACGAACCGGATCCTGCGCCGGATGGCGCCCCGCGTGTGGTTCGTGCGGCGGGCCCTGCGTCGGTTCATGCCGGGCGAGACGCTCGAGGACGGCCTGGAGGCCGCCGAGACCTTCCGCCGGCTCGGGATCCCCACTCTCTTCACCCACCTCGGGGAGAACGTGGCCGGCCGGCGGGAGGCGATCCACGCCACGGAGGACTACCTCCGGGCGATCGACCGGGTCGAAGCGCTGGGACTCGATACCGAGGTGTCGGTGAAGCTCACGCACCTCGGCCTCGATCTCGACCCGGGCCTCGCAGCAGAGAACTACCTGCGGCTCGTTCGACGCGCCGCCGAGCGGGGCGACACCGCCTGGATCGACATGGAGTCGAGCGAATACGTCGAGCGGACGCTCGAGGTCTACCGCACGACCCTGGAGGCATCCCCGAACGCCGGGCTCTGTCTCCAGGCCTACCTCCACCGCACGCGGGCCGATCTCGAGGACCTCCTCCCCCTGGGCCCCTCGATCCGGCTGGTGAAGGGCGCCTACCGCGAGGATCCCGAGCTCGCCCTGCAGCGGCCCGACGAGATCGACGAGGCGTTCCTCGGGCTCTCGGTCACGCTGCTGCGGGGCCTCCAGGAGGGAAAGGTTCGTCGCTACGCCGCCGGGAGCCACGACCTCCGCCTGCTCGGCCGCGTCGCCACCGCCTCGCGCGATCTCGGCGTGTCGGTGAAGGACTGGGAGATCGAGATGCTCTACGGGATCCGCCACGCCGACCAGCTCGAGCTGACCCGCCGCGGCTACCCCGTGCGCACGCTGATCTCTTACGGGCCCGCCTGGTACCCGTGGTACGTCCGGCGGCTCGCCGAGAAGCCCGGCGAGAACCTCGCCTACGTCCTGCGCAACGTCTTCACGTCTGCTCCGACGGCCTCCGGGTGAGGCGGAACAGACGACCCCCCACCACGGCCACGCCCAGGATCGCCAGCCCCGAGAAGAACAGCGTCATCGGCACGCCGAGGCTCTCCCCGAAGTACGTCACGGCCGTGGCCACCAGGTAGCCGAACGCCCCGAAGGAGCCGATGCCCAGGAGCGCGACGTCCCGCGTCGGCACGCTCAGGGCCATCAGCCCCGCGGCCGTGGCCAAACCGAACAGCACGTTCCAGTCGAGGCCGGCGCCGAGCGTCGGGGCCCAGACCAGCGCCAGAGCGCCCAGCAGGGGTGCCATCCACCCGGGCGTCAGGAGCCGGCGCCAACCGAGCCCCAGCCACAAGGCTCCCACGGCCCACGCACCGAGCATGGGGGCCCACCTCGGCTCGCTGCCCCACGGCGCGATGATCGCTCCGACTACGGTGACCTCCAGGGCGACGAAGGTCGCCAGCTGCTGTGCCGGCCACCGGCGGAACCACCACAGGGCGCCCGCGTACGCGAGCGAGACGCCTCCCACGAGGAGCGGCATGCGCTGACTCCACACGTCCAGCACGTCCACGCCGGCGACGCCCACCCCCCAGGCCAGAGAGGCCACCGACATCAGCCACAGGACGCTCATCATGCGGCCCAAGGCGGGCTCCTCGGATCGGGAGATCACGAGGCCGGCGACCAGCAGCGCCGCCGCCGTGGCGAAGGGCACGATTACCCGCTGCCACGTCTGCAGGTCATCCCAGGCCTGCCCCACCGCGACGCCCGCGCCCGCCACGGCCAGGATCGCGCCGAGGTACCCGACGACCTCCACCACGAGCCCTCGACGGGTCCCACCCACCCGGCGGGCCTCGAAGCGAGCGAGCGCCTCCGCGTCGGCCCGCGTGATGAGGCCCGCGCCGACCCATCGATCGAGCTCGTCCGAGAGCCGCTCGGGGATGCTCGGGCCCCCTGCCGCGGCCGGGATCGTGTCGTGCGAGCGCCTCGCCGCGACGATCAGGATGACGAGAAACAGGATCGCGAGGACTCCGACCCCAAGCATCATCGCCCTCACCTCCACCCTCAGGATGCAGAATGCGCGGACGCATGGTCAGGGCCGAGCGACGGCCCGAACGGGGGACCTTCGGCGAGCTGCGCCGGCCGGCCTCAGCCGACCGCGCCCTCCATCTGGAGCTCGATCAGTCGGTTCAGCTCGACCGCGTACTCCATCGGGAGCTCCCGTGTGATCGGCTCGATGAAGCCGTTGACGACCATCGCGGTGGCCTCCTGCTCGGAGAGCCCCCGGCTCATCAGGTAGAAGAGCTGGTCCTCCCCGACCTTGGAGACCGTGGCCTCGTGGGCCAGCGCGGCCGTGTCGTCCTCGACCTCGAT
>DASUTZ010000090.1:0-12793 GCA_036374295.1 Actinomycetota bacterium | reverse complement strand
TGGGGAGGTTCCCCCCGAAGATCGAGGAGCACCCGGTCGCGTTGGCCACCAGCGTTCGGTCGCCGAAGAGCCTGCTCAGCAGGCCGAGATACGGGGTCTCCCCGCAGCCGGCGCAGGCGCCGGAGAACTCGAACAGCGGCTCCAGGAGCCCCGAGCCCTTCACCGTGTCGGGTCGCACCTCGGTCCGGTCCACGGTCGGCAGCTCCTGGAACACCTCCCACCCAGCTCGATCCGCCTCCAGCCGGTCGGCCGTGGGGACCATCGTCAGGGACTTGTGGGATGGATCCTCCTTGCTGACCGCCGGGCAGATGTCCGCGCAGACCGCGCACCCGGTGCAGTCGTCGGGAGCGACCTGGATCGTCAGCCGATGGCCCGCGAAGTCCTTCCCCCGCCACGCCTTGTGCTGGACCGCCTCGGGAGCCTCCACGACCTCGGGGTCCCAGACCTTCATCCGGATCGCGGCGTGGGGGCACACGAGGACGCACTTGGCGCAGTCGATGCAGATCTCCGGGTCCCAGGCGGGCAGCTCCAGAGCGATGCTGCGCTTCTCCCATCTCGCCGTGCCCGAGGGGAACGTGCCGTCCACGGGGAAGGCGCTGACGGGCAGGAGGTCGCCCTGCCGGGCGATGATCGCTCCGGTGACCCGACGGACGAAGTCCGGCGCCTCGTCGGGGACCGGCGGCAGCCGATGGCGCTCGCCCTCGATCGCATCGGGGACCGCGACCTCTCGGAGGGCGTCCAGCGACGCGTCCACGGCGGCGAAGTTCCGCTCCAGGACCTCCCGGCCCCGCTTCCCGTAGGCCTTCTCGATCCCCTCCTTGATCGCCGCCACGGCCTCGTCCCGCGGCAGGATCCCCGACAGCGCGAAGAAGCAGGTCTGGAGGACGGTGTTGATCCGCCCGGCCAGCCCCGCCTCGCGCGCGACCCGGTGGCCGTCCACCACGAAGAACCGGAGGCCCTTGGCGATGATCTGCTCCTGCACCTCGATCGGGAGGCGCTCCCAGACCTCGTCCGGGCCGTAGGGGGTGTTGAGGAGGAAGGTTGCGCCGTCGTCGGCCACCTCGAGCACGTCCATCCGCTCCAGGAAGTGGGTTTGGTGGCAGGCCACGAACGTGGCCCGGTCGATCAGGTAGGTGGAGCGGATGGGCCGCGGCCCGAACCGCAGGTGCGAGACCGTCACCGAGCCCGCCTTCTTCGAGTCGTAGACGAAGTAGCCCTGCGCGTGGAGCGGCGTGTGCTCGCCGATGATCTTCACCGAGGACTTGCTGGCGCTGACCGTGCCGTCGCTCCCCAGCCCGTAGAAGACGGCCCGGGCCACGTCGTCGGGCTCGGTGGAGAACCCGTGATCCACCTTGAGGCTCGTGTGGAGGACGTCGTCGGTGATCCCCACGGTGAAGTGCGGCTTGGGCTCGGGCCGGTCGAGCTCGTCGAGCGCCGCGGCCGCCATGGCGGGCGTGAACTCCTTGGAGGACAGGCCGTACCGTCCCCCGATCACGACCGGCACCGGGCGGCCGCGGCGCTCGACGAGCGCGGTCACGACGTCCTGGTACAGAGGCTCGCCGATCGCCCCCGGCTCCTTCGTCCGGTCGAGCGCGGCGATGGCCCGCACCGACTCGGGCAGGGCCTCGGCGAACCGCTCGATCGAGAACGGGCGGAACAGGCGCACCTTGACCAGACCCACCCGCTCGCCCTCCGCGACCAGGCGCTCCACGGCCTCCTCGGCCGCGCCCACGCCCGACCCCATCAGGACCAGCACCCGCTCGGCCTCGGGGTGCCCCACGTACTCGAACGGCCGGTAGCGGCGCCCGGTCAGCTCGTGGAAGCGGTCCATCACGCCGTCCACGATCTCCGGGACGGCGAGGTGGAAGGGGCCGGCCGCCTCCCTCGCCTGGAAGAACACGTCCGGGTTCTGGGCCGTGCCCCGGATCACCGGGCGGTCGGGGGTGAGGCGGCGGGCGCGGTGCTCGTCGATCGCTTCCTCGCTCAGCATGGCCAGGATGTCGTCCTCGGTGACCCGCTCGATCTTCATCAGCTCGTGCGACGTGCGGAACCCGTCGAAGAAGTGGAGGAACGGCACGCGCGACTCGAGCGTCGCGGCGTGAGCCACCAGCGCCAGGTCCTGGGCCTCCTGGACCGAGGACGAGGCCAGCATGGCCCATCCCGTGGAGCGAGCGCCCATCACGTCGCTGTGGTCCCCGAAGATCGAGAGGGCGTGGGTGGCGACGGTGCGGGCGGCGATGTGGAAGACCGCCGGCGTGAGCTCGCCCGCGATCTTGTACATGTTCGGCAGCATCAGCAGGAGCCCCTGGGATGCCGTGAAGGTGGTCGTGAGGGCCCCCGCCTGCAGGGCTCCGTGCACGGCGCCGGCCGCCCCGGCCTCGCTCTGCATCTCGATGACCTCGGGGACGCTTCCCCAGACGTTCGGGTCCCCGCGGGCCGACCACGCGTCGGCCAGCTCTCCCATCGGGGAGGCGGGGGTGATCGGGTAGATCGCGATGACCTCGCTGGCCTTGTGGGCGACGTAGGCGGCGGCCTCGTTGCCGTCGAGGGTGACCACCGGGCGGGTCACGCCGCGGCCTCGGTCAGGTCGGGAGCTCGGAGGAACCCCGGTCCGAAGTGGAAGACCAAGGAGGCTCCCTCCGAGAGGAGGATCCCGGCCACGACCCGAGCTCGTCGCTCGGCGGGGGTTCGGACGGCGAGGAGCACGTCTCCCAGCAGCGCGCCGGCCACGTACTTCTCGGAGACGGCGACCTCGCCCGGAGCGGGCGGGGAGACGGCCAGCGACGGATGGTGCGACGCGTCGATCACGAGCGCCAGCTCCCCCGGAAGGACCCCCACGTCGCCCCGCCGGATGCCGGTGACCGCCAGCAGCTCCACCAGACGCGTCGCCTCGACCCGGCTATCCACCAGCGCGGCGACGAACCCCTCGCCGAACGCCCGTCCGTAGATCGACCTGGGGAACGGGCTCTGCTCGCTCATCCGTGACCTCCTCCACGCATCTTCCGAGCGAGCATGCAGGACCGGAGGATCACGTCGCAGGGCCGGAGGACCCCATGCATCCGGGACCTTCGCCCGAAGGGAGCTGAGTCCACAAGACGCATGAGGCCGAGTTGATCGGGATCTCTGAGCTGGTGTTCGTCAGGTCCCCGGAGGGGCCCACCACACGGGAACGGTGATCATACGGTCCGAGGGGAGATCTCCCGCTCGATCCGGTCCCCACTGCGGTCGTATTCCACATCCAAGTCGTACTGCGCCTGGAGGTTCAGCCAAAATCGCTCAGAGGTCCTGAAGTATCGAGCCAGCCGCAAAGCGGTGTCGGCGGACACCGCCCGCGTTCCGTGGACGATCTCGTTGATCCTGCGAGGGGGGACGCCGATGTCCTTGGCGAGGCGGTACTGGCTGATTCCCATGGGCGACAGGAACTCCTCGAGGAGGATGTCACCGGGATGAACGGGTGGAAGTCTCTTTGTCATCATCGCCCCCTAGTGGTAGTCGACGATCTCAACGTCGTATGCATCGCCAGCGCGCCACCGGAAGCAGATCCGCCACTGGTCGTTGATCCGGATGCTGTGCTGACCAGTGCGATCGCCGCGCAGCCGCTCCAAACAGTTTCCCGGCGGCACACGGAGATCATCGAGCCTCGCCGCAGCATCCAGCATCCGAAGCTTTCGCAAGGCCACCTTTTGCACCCCCGGTCCCAATCGCCGCGTCGGCCGCCGATTGAACAATCGCTCGGCGTCTCGGTCGCGGAACCTCTTGATCACAACCAATGATAACGCGACGCGTTAAGAGCGTCTAGATCTTGGAGCTTCAGGTCACCGAAGCTTCGGAACTGATACCCGGCAGCCTGGACGGCGCCTCGGCCTCCTGCCCAGCCCGAGGCCGAGAAGCCGAGTGGAAACCCGTGCGTGCCCGGGGCCCGTCGCCCACAGAACCCACATTCCCCAGCCAGGTTCTTGAGCTTGTAGTTCGCGTCCCATGGCCGCGGACGCCGGGGCCGCCCGGCCGCTGAAGGCCTGCACAGAACCTGAACATCCTTGCGACCCGCCCTGGTGATCCCTAAATTGGGTCAAACCCCTCAGGCGGCGAGCCGGATCAACTCGAAGAGCTCGACGGGCTCGGACTTGCCCTTTAGAGCCCGCTCGCCTCGGCTGACGAGCTCCACCTGGCCTCGTATCCGGGCAGTGGTCTCCGGGCCGGCCAGGACGTGCCCCGGCTCCGCCAGCGACTGGATCCTGGCCGCCACGTTGGGCGTGTCCCCGACCACCGAGAAGCTGCGCTGTTCGCCGGCGCCGACGTTTCCCACCACGACCGGGCCGGTGTTGAGGCCGATCCGGAATCGCGGCCACCCCGCGTGGGCGGCCCATATCTTCTCGGTCTCGTCGCGGAGCTCGAGAGCCGCCCGCGCCGCACGCAGTGCGTGATCGGGATGGTCGCCCAGTGCGTTGAACACCACGAGCACCGAATCGCCGGCGAACCGCTCGATGAGGCCGCCCTCCCGCTCGGCGAGCAGTGGCACGGCCACCGCCCAGTAGGAATTGAGCATCTCGATCACCTCGACGGGGCTGCGGCCTTCGGAGAAGGACGTGAAGCCCATGAGGTCGGCGAACAGCACGGTGACCTCGCGTTCCGTTCCACCAAGCGTGGCGAGATCGGGCTCCCTGCGGAGCCGCTCGGCGAGGGCGGGGCCCACGTAGGGACTGAAGAGCTGATCGACGCGGCTCAGCTCGCGAGCGGACCGCTCCAGCAGCGTGAGCTCCTCGGCGGTGAACCCCTCGCCCCCCAGTCGGTCCATCACCGGCGCCAGCGGCTCTCCTGCGTCCAGTCTGTGCGCCAACTCCGCCAGCGCCTCCGCGTGCCTGCTCTCGAGGCGCTGCAGCGTCGCATGCAGGTAGAGGCCTCCGAACGCCCCCGTAACGGATCCTTGGCGGCGGTACTCGCGCCGGGCCGCCAAGCTGATGACCAAGAACGCCACCGCCATCAGCGCGTGCCATTCCCACCATGAGATGCGCCAGCTGCGGCTCAGCGCCACCGTGACCATGGCCTCTGCAAGGAACACGAAGGCGACGGCGGTGGCCAGCAAGAGGACCGACGGCCGCCGCCGGAACACCCACCAGTACCGGATCGCGGCGAACGCGTAAAGCGCCACTCCGGCCAGCGCGATCCCTCGAAGGACGCCGGGCGCTTCCTCGGGGAACGGCCGGTCGAGGAACGGAAGCCGTGTCAGAGACGCGACGGCCCAGACCGCCACCAGGGCCGCCAGCCCCCACCGGAGGACGCCCTCCCACCGCCGGACCCACGCGATCCCCGCAACCTCCAGCGGCAACGCCGACGTAGCGGCGAAGCCCGACGCCAAGAGCAGCCCTATCGGCGTGGCGATCACGAATCCGGTGTTGGGAGCAGACAGCAGGACGTCGGGGGTTGCCAGCGCGTGCAGGCCAAGGAAGGCCGCGCTCGACAGGAAACTGAGGGAGACCAGAAAGACCCTGGCATCGCCTCGCTGCCGTGCCGCGGAGTTCGTCGCCAGGCCCAGCGCTACGCTCACCAGGGCGACGCCCAGTACGAGCCAGAAGTGGGAGGGATGGTGCTCCCAGGCGACGTCGAGCTCCGGCCGGAGGAGGAGGAGGGCCAGGAAGGCCATAGGCAGGGCCAGGAGGATCCCGACGGTGACCGAGCGCCGCATCACGGAGGCGAGCCTATCCCGAGATGGGCCGCCGGGCCGCACGCCCGTGTCGAGTGCCCGGGGTGGGAGTCGAACCCACACGGCCTTTCGGCCTTCTCCTTTTAAGGGAGCTGCGTCTACCGTTCCGCCACCCGGGCGCTCCAAGGATACCGGCGCGCGGGCCGCGGCCGTAGACTGCCTTTCGTGAAGGCGTGCGCGACGTGCGGCACCCCGAACCCCGAGGAGGCCCGCTTCTGTCAGGCGTGCGGGTCGCCCATGGTCCAGGCCCCCGCGGAGTGGGAGCAGCGGAAGACCGTCACGGTCGTGTTCGCCGACGTCACGGGGTCCACCGCGCTGGGAGAGGCCCTCGACCCGGAGTCGCTGCGCCGGTTGATGGCGCGCTTCTTCATGGAGATGAGCGCCGTCCTCCAGCGTCACGGGGGCAGCGTGGAGAAGTTCATCGGCGACGCCGTGCTGGCGGTGTTCGGGCGGCCCACCGTGCACGAGGACGACGCTCTGCGAGCGGTCCGGGCCGCGGTCGAGATGCGGCAGGTCCTTCGCTCGCTCAACGAGGAGCTGCAGCGGGCGCACGGGGTGACCCTGCAGATCAGGACCGGCATCAACACGGGCACGGTCGTCATCGGAGACCTCGTGGCCGGGCAGTCCTTCGTCACCGGTGACGCGATCAACGTCGCGGCCCGACTCGAGCAGCTGGCCTCCCCCGGCGAGATCCTGATCGGTGAAGACACCTTCCGGCTCGTCCGGCACGCCGTCACCGCCGAGCCTGCCCCGCCGCTGAAGGTCCGGAACCGCGAGGAGCCGGTGGTCGCCTACCGCCTCGAGGACGTGCACGACGCGGCCCCTCGCGGCGAGTCGCCCCTCCGCTCCCCCATGGTCGGGCGCGTCAGGGACCTGGGCGTCCTCCTCGATCTCGTGGACGAGGTGACGAAGCGGGACGAGGCCCGCCTGGCCACGATCCTGGGGCCTGCGGGCGTGGGGAAGTCGCGCCTCGTGGACGAGCTCGTCGCCGGGCTCGGGGAGCAGCTGCCCTCGCTCTCGGGGCGCTGCCTCACCTACGGCGAGGGGATCACGTACTGGCCCGTCAGCGAGGTCGTGCGGCAGGCCCTCGGCATCCGAGGGGAGTCGTCGCCCGCCGAGATCCGGAGGCTCCTCGCCGAGCGGGTCCGAGGGAGCGACCACGCCGACCGGATCGTGGAGGGCGTGGCCCAGATGATGGGCCTCAGCGACGCAGCCGGCGGCCAGGAGCAGATGTTCTGGGGCACGCGCCGGTTCCTCGAAGTCGTCGCGGGCGAGAAACCCCTCCTCGTGATCTTCGACGACGTCCACTGGGGCGAGCCCACCTTCCTCGACTTCGTGGAGTACCTGGCGGACTTCGCCTCGGCCCCACTGCTCCTGGTCTGCATGGCCCGGCTCGACCTCCTGGAGGCGAGGCCAGGCTGGGGCACGGGCCGGCGCAACGCCACCACCCTGACGCTCGACCCACTGACCGAGGGCGAGAGCGTCGCGCTGATCCGGAACCTCCTCCGCGTCGAGGACCTCGATCCCGCCGCGAGCCGCCACCTGATCCGGGCCACGGAGGGCAACCCGCTGTTCATCGAGGAGATGCTCCGGATGCTGATCGACGAGGGGCTCGTGAAGCAGGAGGGCGGAGGGTGGGCGAGCGTGGGGGACGTCACCAGCCTCCCGGCCCCGCCCACGATCCAGGCGCTGCTCTCGGCCCGCCTGGCGCGGCTCCGGCCCGAGGAGCTCGCGGCGATCGAGCGGGCCAGCGTCGTGGGGAAGGTCTTCTCGTGGACGTCGGTGGCGGCGCTGACGCCGGAGGAGGAACGGTCGGAGGTCGGGGGACACCTCCAGGCGCTTGTGCGCAAGGAGCTGATCCTCCCGGACACCGAGGTGATGGACGGGGAGGACACCTTCCGGTTCAGACACCTCATGATCCGGGACGCGGCCTATGAGGCGATCCCGAAGGAGGTCCGGGCCGACCTCCACGAGCTGCTGGCCTCCTGGCTGGAGGCGCGAGGGGGCGAGGAGTACGACGAGATCCTCGGGCACCACCTGGAGCAGGCCTACCGATGGAGGATCGAGATCGCGCCGGTCGACGAGCGAGCGCGGGCGCTCGCCGAGCGGGCCGTGGAGCAGTTCGCGTCGGCGGGTCGACGGGCGTTCGCCCGGGGGGACGTCCCGGCCGCTGTCCGCCTCCTGCCGCACGCCGTGGCGCTCCTCCCCGGCGATCACCCGATGCGGCCCCGGCTCCTGGCGGACCTGGGGAGGGCGCTGATGGAGCACGGGGAGCTGGAGCGGGCGGACGAGGTGCTGACGGAGGCCGCGCGGTCGGCGGCCGAAGCCACCGCCCGCCTCTCCCGCCTCCTGGTCCGCCTCTCCACCCACCCCGAGGACACCACCGACGCCCTTCGCGCCGAGGTGGACGAGGTCGCGCCGGTCTTCGAGGAGCTCCGCGACGAGCGCGGCCTGGCCAACGTGGCCCGTCTCCGCGCTGAGATCGAGTGGCTCGCCTCGCGCTTCGGCGCGGCCGCGGAGCACCTGGAGCGGACGATCGAGCACGCCCGCCGGGCCGGCGACCGACGCCTGGAGATGGACGCCCTGGCCCAGCTCGCCGCGGCGATCCTGTTCGGCCCCACCCCCGCCGACGAGGGCATCCGGCGCTGCCGCGAGATCTACGAGCGCTCCGGCGGCGACCGGCGCGTCGAGGCCGCCGTCCTCGCGGTCGAGGCGGAGCTCCGGGCCATGCAGGGCCGGTTCGAGGGCACCCGGGAGCAGATCGCCGAGGGCCAGGCCATCCTCGAGGACCTCGGCCTCCGCTTCCGCTCCCGCGCCTCCGAGGCGCTGGCCTCCGTCGAGATGCTGGCCGGCGACCCGGAGGCCGCCCGCCGCGCCTACATGAGCGGCTACGAGACCCTCGAGGAGATCGGCGAGCGCGGCTTCCTCTCCACGACCGCCGCGGAGCTGGCCCTGGTGGCCTGGGCGCAGGAGGACTACGAGGACGCTGAGCGGTTCGTGCGGATCAGCGAGGAGAGCGGCGCCTCCGGCGATGTGGCCACGATCGTCCCCGCCAAGCGGGTTCGGGCGAAGCTGCTCGCCCGACAGGGCAGCTTCGAAGAGGCCGAGCGCATCGCTCGCCAGGCCGTGGACGCCGCCCGCCGGACCGACGACCTCAACCTGCAGGCCGACGCCCTGCTCGACCTGGCCGAGGTCCTCAGGACGGCCGACCGCGAGCACGAGGGGATCGAGCCGCTGGAGGAGGCGGCCGCCCTGTACGAGGAGAAGGGCAACCTCGTCGGCGCCCAGCGGGCCCGAGCGCTTCTCCGCTCCGCCTGAGCGGTTGCACCCCCGAGCGCCACCGGAACAGAATGGAGCCCGAGACCGGGAGGGGGCGTATGCCGAGGCACTACCGGATCATGATCTCGATCCAGGACGAGGACGACAAGGAGATCGACTCGTCGGTCCACGAGGAGGACTACGAGGACGACGACGAGGCTCGCCGCAGGTTCCAGGAGAAGACGGAAGCCGCCCGCGGGGCCGGGAGAGGCCGCCCACAGCGCCAGTAGGCCGGACTCGTACATGGCCACGATGGCCCGGGTACGAGCTGGGCCCGCGGAGACCCGGCTCAGGGTTGGATCCTGGCTGATGGGCCTGGCCGCCGCCGGGTTCATCGCGTACGCCGTCGTCTTTCTGATCCTGAGCTTCACGAGCCGGTTCCTCGAGCTCGGGATCGGCCCGGAGCAGGTCGACGTGGGCCGCGACGAGATCCGGGCGTTCAGCCCCTCGCTCTCCCACTACATCGACCACCTGCACATCGCGGTGGCCGGCTTCATCGCGGCGATCGGGGCCGCCGTGCTGTACCTCGTGATGTTCGGGGTGCGGCGAGGAGCCCTCTGGGCCTGGGTCGGGGCGGTCGCGGCGACGGTCCTCGCGCTGGGGATCTCGCTTCCCGCCCACTACCCCAACGGCTTCGACACCCTCGCGCACCTCGGGCCCGTATACGTGGCGACGGCGATCTTCGCCGCGGGCGCGGTGCTGGCGCTGCGCGGGATCCTGGCGGAGCGCCGAGCTCAGGGGAATCCCGAAAGGCATTAGGCGCGCGAGGAAGCCCTTGCGGCGCGGCGAGCCGGGCCGATCTGGTAGGGCACGCTGACGGCGACCACCCACGGCTCCCTCAGCAGCGTGCGCTTGAAGAACAGGGCGCGCTGGTTGTGGAGGAGGGCGTGGCGCCACCGGTCTACAACGAACTCGGGCAGCACCACCGTGACGATGGTGTCTCCGCGCTTCGTGTGCCGGCGGATCTCCTCCAGGAAGGGCGGCCCGTAGTCACGGAACGGCGCCTCGATCGCGCTCAGCGGGACGTCGATCCGCTTCTCCCTCCAATCCGCCAGGATCTCGTCGGCCTCGTGCGGCTCCCCGGCCAGGAAGATCGCCTCCAGGTGAGCGGGGCGGAGCGAGCGAGCGTAGGCGAGCGCCCGGATCGTTGCGTCGTGGACCGCCGACACCGGGACGATGCACACGTTGCGGGCCAGCTCCAGGGGGCGCTCCTCCAGCGCTCTGCCGGCGGCGACCTCCAGCTCCTCAGGGAGGAGGGGCACGTCCGTGACCACCACGCCCGGTTCCAGCAGGAAGGCGGCCTTCACCCGGAAGGATCGGGTCCTGCGCAGGACGTAGAGGAGCAGCCCCGTCGAGACCCTCTCGGGGACGACCACCGTGACGAAGTCGTCGGGGCCGCGCTCGATGCCCCGAACGAACCGGCGGAGGGACCGGACCTCCTGACCGTTCTCCACCTCCAGGCGGCGCAGCTCCCCGAGGCGGGGGGCCAGCCTGGCCCACTCGGCCGCGGCGACCTCCAGGGGATCGGGGCCCAGGTAGAGGGGGATGACTCGACCGGGATCCGGGCGCACGGTGAGCAGCCACGAGATCGCCTCCCTGGTGGCGAGCCCCAGATCGGGCACCAGGACGACGAACGTGTTCTCCACCTCAGCGTCCGTCGTGAGACCCCTGGAGCGCAGCGTGACGCGGACGCGCTCGTAGTGGCGGAAGATCGAGAGGAGGAGGAGGACGACCAGAGGGATCGCCAGCACCACGATCCACGCGCCGTGCATGAACTTCGTCGCCACGATGATCACGAGCACGACGCCCGTCGCCGCCGCCCCGATGCCGTTGATGACGGCGCCCCGCGCCCATCCCTTCTCGCGAAGCCTCAGCCACCGGCGCACCATCCCCGCCTGGGACAGGGTGAAGGCCACGAACACCCCGACCAGGTAGAGCTGGATCAGCCTGGTGAGGTTCGCGTCGAAGATCCAGACGAGGAGCCCCGCCAGGAGCGAGAGCACGACGATGCCGTTCGAGAACACGAGCCTGTCGCCGCGGTTCGTGAACTGCCTGGGCATGTAGTGGTCGGTGGCCAGGATCGCCGAGAGCCGGGGGAAGTCCTGGTACGCCGTGTTGGCCGCGAGGATGAGGATCAGCGCCGTGAACGCCTGGAGCACGTAGAACATCGGGTCGTCCCCGCCGAACACCGTCTCCCCGATCTGCGCGAGGACCGACTTCCTCGCGGCCAGCTCCTCCGTGACCCGCAGCTCGATCGCCCTCGCCAGCACGGTGATGCCCATGAACATCCCGATGGTGATCGCACCCATCACGGCCAGCGTGGTGGCGGCGTTCCTCGACTGCGGGCGCCGGAACGCCTGCACGCCATCGGCGATGGCCTCCACGCCGGTGAGGGCGGTGGAGCCCGATGCGAACGCTCGGAGGACGAGGAAGAACGTGAGCGCGTGCTCCGGATGGATCGGAAGATCCGCGGTCTCCGCCGTCGGGCATCCGTCGGTGCACCGGAGGAAGCCGGTGATCAGCAGCACGTAGACCGTGATCACGAACCCGTACGCGGGAACGGCGAAGAGCATGCCCGCCTCCTTCACGCCCCGGAGATTGGCCACCGCCACGAGCGCGATGAGTCCCAGGGCCAGCGGCACCTTGTAGGGCAGCAGTCCCGGGGCCGCGGACGTGATCGCCAGGGTGCCTGCGGTGATGCTGACGGCCACGGTCAGGACGTAGTCGGACAGGAGCGCGGAGGCTGCGACCACGCCGGGGATCGGGCCGAGGTTCTCGTGCGCCACGATGTAGGAGCCCCCGCCGAGAGGGTACGCGCGCACGGTCTGTCGGTACGACGTGATCACGATGGCGAGGACCAACACGATGAGGAGAGCGATGGGAACCATGAGCCGGAACGCCACCGTCCCGGCGAGAGCCAGGACGAGCATCATCTCCTCGGTGGCGTAGGCGTTCGAGGAGAGCGGGTCGGAGGAGAAGATGGGCAGGGCCAGTGTCTTGGGCAGGCGCTGATGCTCCAGCGCGTGGCTGGCGAGGGCGCGACCCATGAGGACACGCTTCAGGACCGGCGTGCTCATCGGCGGGCCATCGAGTCCATCAGATCGAGCACGTCCTCGGTGAGACGCGCCTTCCTGGAGGCTTCCTTCCATTCGTGCCGCCTCACCCAGAAGCCGACCAGGGGGGCCAGGACGACGCCGATGAGCACGCCGACCGCCAGGCCGGCGAGGAACTCCGCGATCTCGCCGAGCGATGCCACCATGGTGTAGCGATGGTCACGCCGCAGCCGTCAGGACGCCGTCAGGACGAGGAGTCGAGGCGTAAAGAAGGCGTATGGACTCGCCCGGTCGGTTGTGGGGCCCTCAGGGCAAGGCCAGAGTGTTCGGGATGAAGGATCGCGGAGACCGGAGAGGGGGCGTGGTCCTCGCCGCCCTGACGGCGCTCGTGCTCACGGCCCTCCCGACCCTGCTCGCCGCCCTCCCCGCCAGGGCGTCCACCGCCACCGCCGCGAGGGCCTACGTCCTCTCGGTGACCGCGGCGTCGGCGCTGGGGGGCCTCCGCACGGGGCTCGCGGCGTCCGTGCTCTCCTTCCTCGCGCTGAACTTCTTCTTCACCCCGCCCTTCCACACCCTGACGGTGGGGAGGGTCGAGGACGTGGTCGCGCTCGCCGTCTTCCTGATCGTCTCGGGGATCGTCGGGACCCTCCTCTCCCGAGCCGTCTCGCAGAGGGCCCGAGCGGAGCGTCGCGAGCGGGAGGCCCGTCTCCTCCATCGCGTC
>DASUTZ010000089.1:0-9741 GCA_036374295.1 Actinomycetota bacterium | reverse complement strand
CTCGGGGAGGCGCCCCCGCGCCGCCTCGGCGCCCTCCCCCACGACGATCGTGGAGACCTCGTCGACGTCGAACCTCGCCGCGAAGCCGAAGACGATCAGCAGGAGCAGCGGCGCCATCACCATCAGCCCCACGGTCCGCCGATCGCGCCGCAGCTGGCGGAACTCTTTGACCGCGATCGCCCACATCCCGCCCCCCTTAACTCAACGTGCGATGAATTCTACGGGAGCTGGGTTCCGAGGGTCAAGGAGAGGAGGGTGCCCGGCCGCAGCTCCGTCGCCGTGTCATGGTTCCGCTCCAGCCACTCGCGGGCTCGACCTGGTGCGGAAGAACAGCTGGCGCATGCCGTCGTCTTCCTCGGTTCCGGCGAGGCGCGATCCGCTTACCTCGGCGACCGCGAGCGTGTTCCGACTCCATCCGGCTGATGTGACCGGTAGGCTCAGACAACTCATCTATTGCGGTATCCACGGGGCCTGGGTAGCGTCGTCCCGGTGCTCGAGGTCGACCGCGATCAGGTCCTCGCCTACCGCCTCGCCGCCCACCACCTCACTGAGCGGCTGGGGCCTCGCTCCCTCGTCAAGGCCGCGGTGCCGGTCGGCGTCCAGGAGACGCCGACCGGCACCGCGGCCCTCGCCTTCGCGGCGCGGGTAGATGGCCTCACGCTCGAAGCTCTGGACCGGGCCCTACGGGTGCGGCGCACGCTGCTGACGATCTGGAGCATGCGGGGCGCCCCGCACGTGGTGCCGGCGGCCGATCTCGAGGTGTTCACCCTGGGAGCCCTGCCCGTCGACGCCGCTTCCTTCCGCCAGTCGATGGGCGGGTGGTCCGATGCCCTGGATGCTGCGGAGCTCGACGTCCACGAGACCCTCGACGAGATGGCCGCCGCGGCCCGCGACCTCCTCGACGGCCGGACCATGAACGTGAACGAGCTCCGGGACCTGGTCCGGGAGCGCGTGCCGGCGCTGGCCAAGGTCCGCAAGCCCGAGTTCGCCCGGGACCCCATGCCCGAGCCCATGTTCCGGGCGCTGGGGACGGCGGGGGCAGTCTGCATCGTGAGCGGCCGGGGCACCGACTCGGAGATGGGCCGGACAGATCAGTGGCTCGGATCGTCGCCCGTCCCGGACTCCACGGAGAAGGCCCGGGCCGAGCTGGCCCGTCGCTACCTCCACGCCTACGGACCGAGCACCCCCCGCCACTTCGCCGAATGGACCGGGCGGAGCACGGAAGACGCGAAGCAGGCCTTCTCGCTGATCGAGGGAGAGCTGGAGGAGGTGAGCTTCGGCGGGAGATCCTGGATGCTCCGCCGCGACGCGAAGGCCCTCTCCTCCCCGAGCGAGCCACGGGGCGTCCGCCTGCTCCCCGTCCAGGACCCCTATCTGCAGCAGCGCGACCGCACCACGCTGCTCGCGGACGCGGCCCGTCGGAAGCGGCTGTGGCAGCCGATCCGTGGACCGGGGGGCGTGCTCTCGGGCGGCGACATCGTCGCGACGTGGCGCTCGACGATCAAGGGCCGACGGCTCGAGGTGACGGTCGAGCCCTTCGGGCGACTCGCCGGCACGGTCCGAGAACAGGTGGCCGTCGAGGCCGAGCTCGCCGCCACGATCCGCGGCTGCGAGACGGTCCGGTTGACCTTCGGCGGCTGACCGCTACCCGACCCTGGCCAGGTGCCTCTGGCCGGCCCCACCCTCGGGCGCCGATACGACCCGATCCGCGCGGAACAGCCCGCGGTAAAGGGCCGCCGCGAAGGCCAGGACCACGACCGCGACCACCACGAACACCGCGGCTTGTCCAGCCGATGCATTCGGGTCGTCGTTCGCCGCCATCACGATCGCCATCGCCGCCACCGAGGCCGGGACGAAGGTCCACCAGCCCACGAGCGCGTACATCGCTTTCCTCCCCCAGAACGTGCCGGCGATGACCCCCGCTGCCGCGGCGATCGTCGCGGGGAGCACGATCCCGAGGTCGAGGAGGAAGATCGACCAGAACATCGTCACGCCTTCGAGCGCTTCGGGCGACAGCCCCTCGCCCCTGAGCGCGTCGGCCACGAGGGGCACGTACCGGGAGAGCAGGAAGCCCGAGAAGGCCAGGAGGAGCACCCCACGCAGGCGATCGGCTCGCCTGGTCGCGGGCGGCAGCTCCTCGATCCTGATCGCCCTCCACGTCCCCACGGCGACAGCCCCGCTCAGGACGAACAGCCCCAGGTGGAGCGGGAGCGCACCCGGGTAGTAGACGTACTCGGGCCCCACCACGAACTGGAGGAGCATGTACCAGCCGTAGGCGGCCGGACCGAAGCCCAGGACGGGCCCGGCGGGATGGCCGCGCAAGGCCAGCGCCCCGGCGAGGACACTGACCGGCGCCACCAGCACCAGGGACACCGCGTCGAGGCCGAGCGTCTGGTTCATCAGGGACTCGGACAGCGGGTAGTCCACGACCCCGAGGACCAGCGGCCCCAGGATCGCGCTCACGATGAGGCCCGCCCCGAGCGTGATGAGGCCGACCCCCAGCCAGCGATGGGTTCTCATCCTTCCTCTCCCTGCGATCGCCTGCCCCGACACCGTAATGAGACGCGCCGACGACGCTCCTGGGCCGGAGGTCCCGAGGACGAGGTGACCTTCGTCGGTCCGGAAGGGTGATGCCGAGGGGAGCCTGACCGCCGCATCCGGGTAGTCTCGACCCGTGGCCGAGACGAACGTCGAGGGCGGCGGCCTCTATCGAAGGCTCCTCCGGGAGCTTAGACGCCTCGGCGTTCCCTGGGCGCCGGAGCCCGGACCGCCCGTGACCGAGGGCGACCTCGCTGGGCTCCCGCCGGCAGCCCAGCGTTATCTGAGATTCATGCGCGTGGTTGGCCGCCCCCGGGCCCGCTCGGTCCGGGCCCGGTTCGTGGGCCGGTTCCGGCTGCGGAGGAGCTGGATGCCGGCCGAGGCGTGGCAGTACGACTCATGGCCCGAGATCTCCCGCGTGTTCGTCATGCGCCTCAGCGTCGGCGGGGTCGTTCCGATCATCGGCGTGGACGCCTACCTCGGCGGCCGGGGCTGGATGGTCGGCAAGCTCCTCAACTTCGTCACGATCGTGGAGGGAAGGGGGCCGGAGCTCGACACCGGCGAGCTCGTCACGTATCTCAACGACGCCGTCCTCCTGGCCCCTTCGTTCCTCCTCCGCCCCGACGTGTCGTGGCGGGAGGTGGACCAGCACGCGTTCGACGTGTCCCTGGAGGATGCGGGGAGGTCGGTGAGCGGCCGGGTCTTCCTGGATCCGCGCGGAGCGCCTCGTGACTTCGCCACGACCGACCGGTACGCGGACGACCCGAGCGGGCTCGTCAAGATGGAGTGGCGCACGCCCGTCTCGACCTGGGGGATGATTCGTGGGCGACCCCTGCCCGGCCGGACCTCGGCCGAGTGGCATCGGCCTGAGGGCCCCACGCCCTACATCGAGGGACGGTTCGACCCGGCCGCCATCGCCTACGACGTGCCGCCCTGACCGTCGTCTTCGTCATCCGCGACGGAGACGTTCCTGGGTCGAGGCCGCTCCTCCCGGGGTCCGGCCCAGTACGCGGGGGGATCGCTGGCGGGGAAGGACTCCCTGCTCGCCTCGTCCACGAGATCGTCGTCCCTGGCCCGGTCCACACCCACCAGGCTACGCGCCGGCGAACGTATCGCAGGCCTCGGCGTCGCCGGCCCGGAACCCCCGCTGGAACCAGGTCTGGCGCTGCTCCGCGGAACCGTGGGTCCACGTCTCCGGGTTCACCCGACCGCCCGCCTCCCGCTGGATGCGATCGTCCCCCACCGCCGCCGCGGCTCCCAGGCCCTCCTGGACGTCGCCCGGCTGCAGCAGCCCTCGCTCCCTCGTGCTCTTCCCCCATACCCCGGCGAAGCAGTCCGCCTGAAGCTCCTGCTGGATCGACAGCTCGTTCCGCTGAGAGGGGTTCTGCTGGGAGAGACGCTGGACCCGTTCGTTGATCCCGAGGAGGTGCTGGACGTGATGGGCGACCTCGTGGGCGATCACGTAGGCCTGGGCAAAGTCCCCCTCGGCTCCGAACCGATCCCGCAGCTCCTCGAAGAATCCGAGGTCCAGGTAGACGCGCTCGTCGGCGGGACAGTAGAAGGGTCCGACGTCGGAGCTGGCGAAGCCGCAAGCCGTGTCGGTCGCGTCCCGGAACAGCACCATCTCGGCCGGCCGATAGTTCCTTCCCGACTCCTCGAAGATGTCCGTCCACGTGCTCTGCGCATCGTCGAACACGAACGAGACGAGCGAGACGAGCTCGGCCTCGGGATCCTGGCCCCGGGGAGGCGCCTCGGGCGCCTCCGCCCCTCCCCCACCCAGCGTGCCGTTGAGGAAGAGGATCAGCAGGAGGACGAGGATGCCCCCGATGCCCCCGCCGGCGGCGCCGATCGGGAGACCCGAGATGCCCGGGCGCGCCGGGGTCGCGAACCTCTGATCGCGAACGTTGCGGCTTCGGTAGCGACGCTTGAACCTCACGGCAGAGATTCTCCCCCGTCGCTCGCACTCCTACGCCCCCATCATCGAGATGCGTGTCGCAACCGCTCTGGCGCGGATCCCGGCGAATCGGTCCGCGCGGCGGAAGGTGGTGAGCACATCCCCGCGTCGGTGGTGCTTCCACCCTTCCTCCGGCACCAAGGCAGGGGAGAGAATGACCCGATTGACGAGGAGGGAACGAACGTGAGGGCTCGGACGGCCGCGATCACGGGTTGGTGCCTCGCGGGGTTGGCGACGGGCGTTTCCGCGATCAGCCTCGTGATGGTCGCGCCGGTCTCGTCACAGGCGGTCGGCGTCCCACAGTCGCTCCCGTTCGGAGTCCTGGTGGTCACTATCGCACTGACGTTCTCCCTCGTCGGTGCCCTGATCCTCTCGCGACGGAAGGACAACGGGCTGGGGTGGCTCTTCGCGATCAACGGGCCCGTCGTCGTGGTCTCCGGGCTCGTCCGCGGTCTCGGCTACCGAGGTCTCTTCGGAGACCTCGGTGTCGAGACCGGCCGCTCCGCGGCCTGGGCAGCCGACATGTCGGATCCCCTGGTGGTCGCCCTCATGACGGTCTTCCTCTACCTCCTGTTCCCGGAGGGACGCCTGCGGTCCAGCGGAGAGCGGCGGACGGCCCTCGTGGCGGCCGTCGGAGTTCTGCTCGCGTCGATGGGAGCGTTCCTGGAGCCGCACCTCCAAGAGTACCCGGACGTCAGCACGCCCTTCGCGCTCGCGGTCCCCCCCGCCGTGTCGTGGACGCTCGTCGGGACCGGCTACGCCGTGATCATCGGCACGGTCGTCTCCTCGATCGTGCTCCTCGTCCGGAGGCTCCGAAACGCTCGGGGCCCCGAGCGAGACCAGCTCCGCCTCCTGGTCTGGGCGACGGTCGTGGCCACCATCCTGATCGTTCCACCGATCTTCTCGCCGTCAGGAGCGTCCTGGACCCGAGTGCTGTACGTCCTCGGCGGTCTCGGGTTCCTCATGATCCCCGTCTCGGTCGGGGTGGCGATCCTGCGTCATCGTCTTCTGGATATCGACCTCGTCATCCGGCGGACCGTCGTGGTCGCCGTCCTCGGCGCATTCATCACGGTCGTGTACGTGGGGATGGTGGTCGGCGTGGGAGCGATGATCGGCAGGTCCGGCAATGTCGTGCTGTCCGCCGCGGCGGCCGCGGTCGTGGCGCTCGCGTTCCAGCCGCTGCGCCGCTGGGCTCAGAGGCTGGCCAGCCGCGTCGTCTACGGGGAACGGGCCACCCCGTACGAGGTCCTTCACGAGTTCTCCGAGCGCGTCGCGGGATCGTACGGCACCGAGGACGTCCTGCCGAGGATGGCCGCGATCCTGGGCGAGGGGACGGGCGCGTCACGAGCCCAGGTCTGGATGCTCTTCGGAAGCGAGCTCAGGCCCGCTGCGGTGTGGCCATTAGACGCTCGTCGGTCCGATGCGGCTTGGGCATCGGGCCCGGAGCTGCCCTCGATGCCCGACGTGAGCCTGGCGGTCCCGGTTCGCGACGACCAGGAGCTCCTCGGAGCGCTGACCGTGACGAAGGACGCGTCGGATCCAGTCACGCAGACCGAGGAGCGGCTCGTCGGCGACCTCGCGCACCAGGCGGGCCTCGTGCTCCGGAACGTGCGGCTGGTCGAGGACCTGCGGGCGTCCCGGGCCAGGCTCGTGGCGGCGCAGGACGAGGAGCGTCGCAAGCTGGAGAGGGACATCCACGACGGCGCGCAGCAGCACCTCGTCGCGCTCACCGTGAAGGCCCAGCTGGCCGACTCGATGGTGGACCGGGACGCTGAGAAGGCCCACGAGCTGCTCGCCGAGATCAAGGCCGAGACGACCGAAGCCCTGGAGGCGCTGCGCGATCTCGCCCGGGGCATCTACCCTCCCCTGCTGGCCGACAAGGGGCTGGCCGCCGCCCTGCAGGCACAGGCGCGGAAGGTCACGGTGCCGACCGAGGTCCACGCCGACGGCGACGGGCGCTACCCGGAGCGGGTGGAGACCACCGTCTACTTCTGCTGTCTCGAGGCGCTGCAGAACACCGCGAAGTACGCGGACGCCTCGCGGGCGATCGTCTCGATCTCGGCCTCGGAGGGCGCGCTGACGTTCCAGGTCTCAGACGATGGGCGCGGGTTCGATCCAGCCTCCACGCCTCGAGGCTCGGGCCTCCAGAACATGAGGGATCGCTTGGAGGCCGTGGGCGGTGCTCTCGAGATCCGGTCGGCGCCGGGCAACGGCACGACGCTCATCGGGCGCCTGCCGCTTTACGGGTGATGCGGGTCTGGACGTTCCTTCACATCCTCTCGATGTTCCTCTCCGTCACGGCGTCGTTGGGCGGCGACTGGCTCCTCCTCATCGCGATCCGGCGGCGGGACCTCGAGGCGATGCGCGCGGCACGCAGCGTGTGGGGCTCGGTCGAAGCGTTCGGCTTCACCACCCTGTTCCTGGGGATCGCCTTCGGCCTGATCGCGGCGGTCGTCTCGGACCTCGACCTCACCCAGGGCTGGCTCGTAGCGGCCTACGTCCTCGTGGGGTCCGGGATCCTCCTCGGGCTGGCGTTCGGCCCGTACCACAAGCGGCTCGTCGCAGCCCTCGATGCAAGCGACGGGGACCGGCCGAGTCCCGAGCTCTCGGTGCTCCTGGCATCGCCTCGGCCGAGGGTGGCGACGGCCCTGTCCAGCCTGTTCCTCGTGCTGATCGTGGCCGACATGGTGCTCAAGCCATTCTGACCACGACCGACAAGCGTGGGTGCGCGGGACCCTTTCAGCCGAGTGGCGCGGGGCGTCACGCCGCAGCCGGCGCCATCGTCCTCACCACGGCCTCGACTGCTGGGGTCTCGCCTTCCGGACGGTGTCCTCCAGAGGAGGGCATCCGCGGCCTGCCCAGCGCTGCCGCCGTCGCCGGTAGAGCTCCAGGAAGAGGTCGCCCTCGGTCCGGCCCGGCCGCGCCACCCTTCGCCTTCCGCGGCCTCGATCACGGGCGCGAATACCGTCTCGTACCAATGCCGGGTGATCTCCGAGGGAGGCGGGACGGTCTCCTCCCTCCTCAGGTCGAACCCGTGGATCTGGACGTTCTCCAGGAGCTCGACGTAGTCGGCGGTGTCGGCCCGATCAGGCCGTCGCGGGCGGGGCGGGTGCCGGCGTGGGGGGGCGAACCCCGCCCGGCGCCCAGCGCCCGGCGACCCAGAGCGTCCCGAGCCCGAGCACCGTTGCCACGAACCAGGCCAGGCCGCCGAGGAACGGGACCAGCGCCACCACCCGCAGGGCGCCCCACCCCAGGAGGAAGGCGACGTAGCGGGAGGTGGGCTCCCTGACCGCGAGCCGCCCCAGGGCGAGCCCTCCCACGACATAGCCGATCGAGTAGATGAGGGCGAGGCCGCCGATCAGGAACAGACCCAGCGGGATCCCGACCACGGTGACGAGAAGCAGCCCGGCCACGATGGGGAGCAGGACGAACACCATGAGACCGAACCCGATCGCGGCACCCGCACGGTCTCGGAGCGACGTGATGGCCGCGAGATCGAGCCTCGGGGCGAGGAAGAGCAGGACCAGGCCGAGCACCAGCGTCGACACGGTGTAGGCGAGCCACCAGGCGAAGCGCCCGACGAAGGTCGAGTCGTAGAGATCGAACCGGGTCTGGAGATCGTCGACACTGCCCCCGATCGTGGCGCCGTCCTCGATCTGGGGATCCTCCAGGGTGATGACGTCGCCCTGCACCTCGGAGCCCGAGCGCAAGACGACATCCCCCGCGAACACGATGACGTCCTCGCGCACGGTCCCGGTGATCTCGGTCCTTCCGTTGAACACGACGAGCCATTCCTCGACCGTGCCCTCGACTACCGCTGGGCCGTTGAAGATGACCGCGTTCTGCACCGACTCGCCCTCGGCGACGTTGAGGCGCCCGGTGAGGATAACCACGTCGTCGTCGTCGACGCCGTTCTCCTGCGCGACGGCCCCGGGCGCGAGCATCAGCATCCCGAGGAAGAGAAACGCCACGACGCCGCATCGGCGCAGGCTCATGCCGCCACTCTGAACCTCCCATCGCGCACGTGCAAGCCCATCCCGCGCGTCGCCGGCGCGGGTGGCAGACTGGTGTCCATGGACGACGAGGAGCTCCTGGCCCGGGCGGAGGAGGCTCTCACCGAGATCAAGGTCAGCCACGGTCTGTCGGACCGTCACGCCTCGGTGCTGGCCGCCCTTCGGATCCGCCTGACGGGGAGCGCCGGGAAGTCGCTTGAGGAGATGCTGGCTGCGGCGGGCGACCTCAAGCCCGGGCTCGAGGAAGAGCTGGCGAAGACGGAGGGGGAGCGGAAGCCCTCCCTCGACGATCTCCTGTCCGAGCCCGACGGGGACCCCGACCGGCCATCCTGAGGGGGACGCCCATCGACCCGACCACGGCCCACCGGGTGCTGTCGCTGCCCCTTCAGCGCCCTGGCATCCTCCTCGCTCCCATCGCTCGGTGGATCACCTGCCTTGATCCCCCTGAGGACCCTCCGCGTGGGACGAACCGTGCTCGAGGATGAAGCTGGCGACCTCGCTGATCGCGTCGGCGTGGTCACCCAGCATGAGATGACCACCGCTCTCCACCGTGACGAGCTGCGCATCCGGGATGCGATCCGCCATCTCTACGGCGCTCGCATAGGGAGGACCGGGGTCGTCGCGCGCGTGCATGACGAGCGTCGGCGCCAAGACCTGTGAGAGCTCGATTCGGTTGACGTCCGGGTTCGACACGTATGCGTCGAAGACCTCGCCGGTGACCCGCCGCTTCCCGAGCAGGACCTGCCGCATCGCTCGAGAGAGCTTCTCCTCGTCCCCCGGGATCAGCTGCACCCCTTCCGGAACCACCAGCACCTGGCTCAGCCGTGCCATGAGGCCGGGCAGGTAGGTGATCATGGCCCAAAGGATCGGATCGCTCCCGAAGATCGCTTTGAACAGCGGCCTCGGGGGCATCCCTCTCGATTGGTGGGGACCGGGAACGTTGGCGGAGACGAGGACGAGCGCACGGACCCGGGCCGGGTGGCGCACGCAGAGGTGGAGCGCGGACGTGCTCCCCGCCGAGCCCGCCACCACCACTGCGTCGGTGATGCCCAGCGCGCCGATGAACTCCGCGAACGCATCGGCCTGCATCTCCGAGGTCGCGTCGTCCGGCATCGCAGAGCCCAGGTAGCCGAACCGGGACGGGACGAGCACTCGGCATCCGTCGGGGACGAGCTCCTCGGCGAGGTCGCTGAGACCGCCGTCCGCACCTTGCGTGATGCCGTGGACGACGAGAAC
>DASUTZ010000088.1:0-3849 GCA_036374295.1 Actinomycetota bacterium | reverse complement strand
AGGACCTCCTCGATGATGGCCTCGCGCTGGGGCGTGATGCGGAAGCCGCGCTCCCGCAGCAACTCGATGATCCCCTCGGGTCGCACGGCCCCAGGCTACTGCAAGAGCGTGGCAGGTGCCCTGCTCAGCCCAGCTCTTGGAGGACGCGCCAGCCGCGCTCGTCGGTCGTGTCGACGTCGTAGACGCTGGCCCCGACCACGTCGGCGTCCCGCACGGCCCTGACGAAGCCGCGGAGCTCGCCGGGGGAGGTGTCCGCGATGCCCCCGATCACGTGGATCGGCACCTCGGGGCCGGCCTCCTCCCGCAGCATGCGGATGCTCTGGGAAATGAACCCGTGAGCGGCGTCCTCGCCCGAGATGTGGAACGTCCAGTACGCCATGGGGAGGATCGCGTCATAGACCTTCGCCAGCTCGGCGACGGGGAGGACGGGCCAGAAGTCCGGCCCCCGGATCGGCGAGGGGACGATGGCTCCGAGCGGGTAGTCCGACCCGAGGATCCCCCGCACCTGTCGGGAGAGCTCGAGGAGCCGGTCCGCGCGCAGCAGAGGGTCTGGCTCGTGCGTCGCCTCGATGTCGAGGGCGACGCCGTCGAAGCGCGCGCCGTTCTCGGTCGTGAACGTGGCCGCCGTGACCGCGCGTCGCAGGTCCTTCGGGGCTCCCAGGAGCTCGGGCAGGTACCAGGCCACCGTCCGGACGCCCCGCCGGCGGGCGGCGTCGAGGAACCGGGCGGTGGCCTCGGGGAAGCGGATCATCCGCCGCTTCGTGGACGTGCTCGCCGTCTGGAGGTACAGGGTCCGGGCTCCGCGGTCGGCGATCCGGGCCACGGTGCCTTCCGGGTCCGCCCAGAGCTTCTCGTCGTAGACGTCCACCCATGCCCCGAAGCCGCGGAACGGGTCCCCCGCGACCCATCGGCTGGAGTCCCAGTCCGGGCCGGCCGGGTCCGCGTTCGGCGGCACGGCGGGCTGCCCGGCGGGTCCCCCCACCGGGGCCGCGGTCCCACAGGCGCTCAGGGCGATCGCCAGCAGCGCCGCCGCGGCGCGTGACCTCCCCATCACGCGTCCACGGTACGACACGGCGTCAACTCCGAGCGTACGATGTGGCCGATCCCGACAGAGGAGGAGCGATGGGAGACCTTGTGCGCCTCGAGGTCGAGGGCGGCGTGGGCACGATCCTGCTGGACCGGCCGCCGATGAACGCGATCGACGAGGACCTCACCCGAGACCTGCTCGAGGTCGCGCGGGAGGCCGCCCGGCGCGACGACGTGGGGGCGTGCGTCCTCTACGGGGGCGAGAAGGTCTTCGCGGCCGGGGCCGACGTGAAGGCGATGGCCGACATGGGCGTCGCCGAGGTCCGCCCCTACATCCAGTCGCTCCAGGAGGTCTTCAACGCCGTGGAGGACCTCCCCAAGGTGACGATCGCCGCGATCACCGGCTTCGCCCTCGGAGGCGGCTGCGAGCTGGCGATGTGCGCCGACTTCCGCTTCGCCGCCGAGAACGCTCGGATCGGTCAGCCCGAGATCCAGCTTGGGATCATCCCCGGGGCGGGGGGGACCCAGCGTCTGCCGCGGCTCGTGGGGCCCGCGCGAGCGAAGGACCTTATCTACACCGGGCGGCACGTCCGGGGCGAGGAGGCCAGGGCGATCGGCCTCGTGGACGAGGTCCATCCGCCGGGAGAGGTCTACGAGGCCGCGGTGGATGCCGCCCGCCGGTTCGCGGTCGGCCCGCGCGTTGCCCTCGCCGCCGCGAAGAACGCGATCAACTGGGGGGCCCGCGTGGACCTCCGCACCGGCGTCGCCTTCGAGCGAGAGGTCTTCATCGATCTCTTCAACACCGAGGACCAGAAGACGGGCATGCGCTCGTTCGTCGACGAGGGGCCGGGCAAGGCCACGTTCTCGGGTCGCTAACCGGGGGTTGCGCTCCGCCGAGCCGGGTAAAGGTCCCCTCGACATCGGTCGAACCAAGGGGAATACCCCCAGGGCTCCCCGCGTTCCAGGGGGGACAAGGCGCCCCAGCGAGGAGTGAGCGAGATGGAGATCACCCCAGGGCTTCGCGGTTCCCGCCCCCGAGAGCTGCCGCGTCCGAACCGGACGTACGGCGAGCATCGGGTGTGCGCCCAGGAGGGGTGCGACACGAGGCTCTCCCGCTACAACAAGTCGAAGCACTGCTTCACGCACACGCCGCTCACGTTTCCGCTGGTGCGGGGTGAGCGGAAGCGGAAGTCGGCCGCCTGACCCTCAGGACTCGGCCGGGCTCTCCAGCTCCTCCACCACCCGCCGGGCGATCTCCTTCGACTCCTCCAGGCGGTCCCGATCGACGAAGAGGCGGATGCCGTGCTCCCAGATCTGACTGAGGAAGCCGGGCTGCTTGTACCACCAGACGATGCCGGCGTCCTCGAGGGCGCCGGCGATGTCGTTCGCCGCCTCCCACGAGAACTGGCCCAGGTGGACGGTGGAGACCCGTTTCCGGTCGGCCATGCCTTGATGCTACCCGGGGACGGCGGGGGAGCAGGTCGCCCCGAGGAAGACCCGGATCGCCAGCAGCTCTCCCTGGTCGAGGAGGGCCTCGATGCAGGCGTCCTGGCCGGCGGCCGCGTCCGCCTCCTCGCGGGGCACGCGGGCCCATCCCCCCGGGCCCAGCCGGTGGAACCGCGTGGCGCCGCCCGCGAAGCGGGTCAGGTCGAGGGTCGGGCCCACGCCCTCCTGCAGGGTGAGGCGCTCCTCGGTCACGTCCCGGAGGGTGCCCGAGAGCCAGACGACCGGTGGACCTCCGGGGTCGGGGTCGTTCTGCTCGACCACGGGAGGGGCGTTCCGTGGAGCCGCCGCCTGGGGCCGCGCGTCGCGCCAGACGTAGCCGGCCGCGGCGCCCGCCGCGAGCAGGACCATCACCCAGAGGAGCCTCCGGATCACGGGCTCATCATGCGTCAGCGGACGGCCGCTCGCGCGACGGCGAGGTCGGGGCCGACGCCGAGCCGGACGCTCCCGTCCTCGCAGTACAGCACGCCGTCGCGCGAGCGGCCGTCCGTGGCCAGCGCCGCGCCCGGCACCTCCTCGGTGGCCTCGGCCGCGTCTTCGGCGGCCCGGCGCCACCAGGTCGCCACGGACTCGCACATCGCCTCGCCGTCGCTGGCCGCGAGCACGAGCCCGACGGCGGTGCGGCCGCCCCAGGCCCAGACGTGCGCCTCGCCGCCGGTCCACGAGCGCACGCGATCGCGGGCCTCGGTGAGGCCGTTCGTCGCGTCCCCCCCGGGGGCCTCGAACAGGAAGAGGAGGTCGGCCGCGCCGAAGGTGAACGTCGCCTCCTCCTCCCAGGGCGCCGGGAGCCCCCGCGGGTCGGTCGGGTTCACCGGTCCCTGGGCCGAGCCGTACCGATCGGGGAAGAGGATCTCGGCGGAGCTCCTCGGGAGGTCGTCGTAGGCGGCGTCCACCGCCTCCCACCCGCCCTCCCGGTACAGGTGGCAGGCGAACTGCGCACCCTCCAGATAGGGGAACAGCAGGCTGCGGGCCAGGAAGTGAGGGGTGTCGCCGAGCCCGGGGACCTGCTGGGACGCCGCCGCCAGCTGGTCCGTCGTGCTGAGCGACCTCACCGCGTAGATCTCGGTGGTGAGCTGGGCGTCGCCCTCGACGAGCGCCTGCGCGGCGGTGGCCGCGTCCTGGTCCTCCTCGTTCAGCGTCTCGAGGTCCGGGGTGCTCAGCCGCTGGTCCGCCAGCGCATGCTGGAGCTCGTGCACGAGCGTGAGCAGCTCGACCGTGGTGAGGCCCTCCCGGGCGTCGTCGGCCACGACGAGCTCGCCTGTATCGCTGTCGTAGAAGCCCCCCACCTGCTCCCCGAGGAGGTCCTGGATCTCGGCGTCG
>DASUTZ010000087.1:0-3193 GCA_036374295.1 Actinomycetota bacterium | reverse complement strand
ACGCCCGGCCCGCGGCCGCAGACGCTCCGCGGCGGACGGCTGCTATTTAGGCAGCAAGCGCGAGTTCAGAATCGGCGCTTATCTTGGTCCCGGCTCTTTAACGAGGACTCCGGGGACCTCGGCTCGCTTCCCCCGGACGGTTCTCCACCCGGGTCGAAGCCGGTCACCCCCTATGCAGTTCGCCTCCCAGTATATCGGCGCTGGTCAGCGATTGCGGCGGGCCATCTCGCGCTCGATCTCGCGCTTGTGCTCGCGCTCGGCGATCGCCTGGCGCTTCTCGTACCGGCGCTTCCCGCGGCCCACACCGACCTCGAGCTTGGCCAGACCGTGCGAGAAGTACACGCGCATCGGCACGAGCGTGTAGCCGCGCTCGTTGAGCTTCCCCTTGAGGCGCTCGATCTCCACGCGCCGCAGCAGGAGCTTGCGAGGGCGGCGGGGGTCGTACTCGCGGCGCGTCGAGTCCTGGGCGTACGGGGGGATGTGGAGGCCCTCCAGCCACACCTCGTCGTCGGTGATGCGGCCGTAGGCCTCGGACAGCGACGCCTTCCCTCCTCGCAGGGATTTCACCTCGGACCCGGTGAGGACGATGCCGGCCTCGTATCTCTCGTCGATCTCGTAGTCGAAGCGGGCCCGGCGGTTCGTGGCGACGGTCTTCTGGCCCTTGGTCATCGCGTCAGGGGCCGAGGACCCGGAGGGCCCGGTCCAGCTGCGGATCCCCGTCCTGGCCGCGGCTGGATTCGACCTCGACGTCGGGACTCACCCCTTGCCCCTCGATCGCGTGGCCGTCGGGGGTGAAGAAGAAGGCGGTCGTGTACTGGATCGTGGTGTCGTCCGAGACCTCGTGCACAGTCAGCACTGAGCCCTTCCCGAAGGTGGTGGAGCCCACGAGGGTGGCACGGTCCCGGTCTTGGAGCGCGCCGGCCACGAGCTCCGACGCCGAGGCGGTGTCCCCGTTGACCAGGACCACGAGCGGGAACGAGCCGAGATGCTCGTGGCCGGCGCGCTCCGTCCGCTCGGGCTCCCCGCGCTCGCGGATCCGGGCCACGACGCCCCCGTCGAGAAAGAGGTCGGCCACGCCGAAGGCCTCGTCGGCCAGCCCGCCTGCGTTCCCTCGAAGGTCGAGCACCATCCCTCGGGCGCCCCGTTCGAGCAGATCCCGGACGGCCTCGCCCAGCTCGTCCGCCGCTCCCCGCCCGAACTGGCGAAGGCGCGCGTAGCCCGCTCCGTCGATCATGCGGGCCTCGACGTCGGGGATCTCGATCCTGGCCCGCTCGACGCGGACCGTGCGAGTCTCACCCTCGCGCTCCACCACGAGCTCCATGCGCGATCCGGCCTTCCCGGTGAAGACCGCCGCCGCGTCGCTCACGCTGACGTCCTCCATCGAGCGGCCCTCGGCCTCGACGATGACGTCGCCCTCGGCCAACCCGGCCCGCTGGGCCGGCCCGCCCTCCACGACCCCGGTGACCCTGAGGCCCTGGGGGGACTCACGGAGCCACACCCCGATCCCGATGATGCTGCCGTCGATCAGGTCCCGGACCCCGTCGGCCTGGTCGGGGTCGAGCGAGGCAGCGTAGGGGTCATCGAGGACCGTCAGCATCCCCTCGATGGCCGCTCGAACCAGCTCCCGCTCGGAGACGGAGCGGGCGGCCTCCCGCCGCAGCTCGTCGGCGGTCTCCTCCAGGACGTCCCAATCCGAGGAGCGAGGGTCCCCCAGGCGGGTGCCGGCGACGAAGGTCCCGGCCGCGAGGACCGTGACGATGAGCGCGCCGATGAAGACGGGGCGGACCTGGTTCACGATGCCTTCAGGGTACCCGCTCGCCGCGGGACTCAGCTCAGGTAGGGCACGGGGTCGACGGGCGTGCCGTTGACGCGGACCTCGAAGTGGAGGTGACACCCGGTGGACCATCCCGTAGTGCCCACTCGGCCGATCGACTGGCCCCGTCCCACGCGCTGCCCGACCCCGACCCCGATGCTCTCTTGGTGCGCGTAGAGCGTGGCCAGGCCGTCCCCGTGGTCGATCACGGTGGCGTTGCCGTAGCCCCCGCTCCACCCCGCCGAGATCACCGTGCCCCGCTCGGCCGCCCAGATCGGGTCGCCGCAGCCGGCGTCGATGTCCACCCCGGAATGGAACCTGCGCGTGCCGAAGATCGGATGGACCCGCCACCCGAAGCCCGACGTGATCGAGCCGGGCGCCGGCCAGAACAGCTGGGCGTTCGGGTTGCCGGAGCCCGACGACCCCCCGCCCTGGATCAGGCCGGCGATCCTGGCCGACTCGGCCTCGAGCTCCTTGACCGCCTTGACGTACTGAGCGCGGTTCTCCTCGACCCCCTCCAGCAGCTGCTCCCGCTCGGCGATCGCCGCGTCCACCTCGGCCCGGAGGGCCTCCTGCTCCGCCTTCAGCTGCGCGATCCGCTCGACCTCCTGCTGGATCGCGTCATGATGCTCCGAGAGGACCGACTCCTGGTCCGCGACGTGGTCCCGCCGCTCGGCCACCTGCACCCGCGTGGCCTGGATCGAGCTGAGAAGGTAGGAGTCGCTGTCCATGACGCTGCGCACGTACTCGAGGCGATCGGTCAGGGAGCGGAGATCCTCGGCCCCCAGGATCACCTCCACGAGGCCGCCGGCGCCCATCATGTAGGCGGCCGCAGCGCGGGAGGAGAGCGTGTCGCGCTGGGCCGTCAGCCGGTCCCGGGCGCCCTCCAGGCGGTTGGTCCAGCGGCGGAGCGAGGCCCGCGCCAGATCGAGCGAGGCCTGGGCCTCCTGGAGGCGCGCCTCGGCCCGGGCCAGGTCGCCCTGAAGGGCCTCGATCTTCGCCGTGAGGTCACCCCGACGCCGGTCGGCATCCGAGATGTCGTCGAGCAGGCCCTCGCGCTCCTGGTTCGTCTGTTGGAGCAGCTCCCGCTGGCGCTCCAGCTCGTCCTGGATGCGGTCGAGCTGCTGCTGTGGCCCCGCGTCCGCCGCCGGCAGAGGAAGGGAAACGGCCAGAGCGCACACGATGAGGAAGAGACGCTTCATCAGATCGGATCCGATTCAGGGGGGACGATGATGATAACGGATGGCCCCGAGCCGGCCAAGGACCCCTCAGACCTCGAGGAACCGCCGCATGGCGAACAGGCTCGCCACCGTGGCGATCAGCACGCCCGCGACCAACAGGATGGGGACGGTGAAGAGGATATGGCTCGTCCCGAACCAC
>DASUTZ010000086.1:0-2470 GCA_036374295.1 Actinomycetota bacterium | reverse complement strand
CGCCAGGACGCTGGGCGTGAACATCGACGAGCTCCTCGTCTCCCAGCCCGACTCGGGGGAGCAGGCCCTCGAGATCGCGGACATGCTCGTCCGCTCCGGCGCGCTCGACCTCATCGTGGTGGACTCGGTGGCGGCGCTCGTCCCTCGCGCCGAGATCGAGGGCGAGATGGGCGACGCCCACGTCGGGCTCCAGGCCCGGCTGATGTCCCAGGCCATGCGGAAGCTCTCCGGCTCCCTCTCCCGCTTCGAGACGACCGCGGTCTTCATCAACCAGCTCCGCGAGAAGATCGGCGTGATGTTCGGCTGCCTCTCCTACGGCACGAGGGTGACGCTCGCCGACGGCACCCAGGAGAAGATCGGAAAGATCGTCAACCAGCGGATGCCGGTGGAGGTGCTCTCCTACGACCCCGAACGAGGCGAGGTCGTCCCCAGACGGGTCGTGAGCTGGTTCGACAACGGGAGGACCGACCGCTTCCTCCAGTTCACCGTGGCGCGGGCCTCGGGGAACGGCAGGTCGCAGTTCGCCTGCACGCCGAACCACAAGATCAGGACGCCCGGCGGATGGAAGGAGGCGCGGGAGCTGCGGATCGGCGACCGGGTGATGCAGGCCGCCCCGCATCGGCTGTCGGACTTCCAGTGGCAGGCGATCCTGGGTGGGCTGATGGGCGACGGGGCGCTCTCCCCGACGAGGACCGCCGGCGGCGCCCGGTTCCGGTGGGGGCACGGTGCGCGACAGGTCGAGTACGCGGACTGGAAGGCCTCGCTGTTCGCGAACGTCGGGACGAGCCGCTCCACGAACGCGGACGGCGCGGTGTTCCATGACCTCTCGCCGCTCCCGGAGCTGAAGGAGCTGCGGGAGGCGGTGTACGTCGGGGGCAAGAAGGTGCTCAGCGAGGACTACCTCAAGCGCCTCACGCCGCTCTCGCTGGCGATCTGGTACATGGACGACGCCTCGTTCTCCGTCCGCAGCAAGGGCCTCCAGGAGCGCACCCGCGGCGGCAGCGGCCGAGCTGAGATCTGCGTCGAGGCGATGGAGGTCACGAGCCGCGAGCGGCTCCGTGCGTACCTCGCCGACGGATGGGGCATCGGCTCCAAGCTGCTCCAGCGGGCGGGGAAGGCCGTCCTGCAGTTCCCCACGGCGGAGACCGCCAAGCTCCAAGCGCTGATCGCGCCGTTCGTCCATCCCTCGATGGCTTACAAGCTGCTCCCGCGGTTCCGGGGGCGCTTCTCCGCAGAGCCGGTCTTCGTGCCGGCGCGCCACGAGCTGATGCCGATGCCGATTGTCGACATCCACGACAAGCCGAGGGGTGGGAGCACGCACCGGTTCGACATCGAGGTCGATGGGAGCCACAACTACCTTGCCGACGGCGTCGTGGTGCACAACAGTCCCGAGACCACCCCCGGGGGCCGCGCCCTGAAGTTCTACTCCAGCGTCCGACTCGACATCCGTAAGATCGACAACCTCAAGGACGGGACCGAGGTCGTCGGATCGCGGGTCAGGGTGAAGGTCGTGAAGAACAAGGTGGCCCCACCCTTCCGACTCGCCGAGTTCGACATCGTCTACGGCAAGGGAATCTCACGCGAGGGCAGCCTCATCGACATGGGGGTGGCTCACGACATCGTCCGGAAGTCGGGCGCGTGGTTCACCTACGGAGACGAGCAGCTGGGCCAAGGCCGTGAGAACGCCCGCCAGTTCCTCCAGGAGCACGCCGACATCGCGCTCGAGATCGAGCGGAGGGTGCGGGAGGCGGTGGGGATGACCGACTTCGCCGAGGACGGCGACGAGGTGGTGGACCTGGACGGCGAGGCCCAGGCCGAGGAGTCGGAGGAGGCGAAGGCCCCGGCCGGCTGACGTGGGCGCGAGCGCGAAGGACCGGGCCCTCAGGCTCCTCGGGGTCCGTTCCAGGAGCCGCGAGGAGCTGCGGCGGCGCCTGAAGCGGGCCGGGTTCCCCGAGGACGAGATCGCGGAAGCGCTGGGCGACCTCGAGCGCGTGGGTCTCGTGGACGACGAGCGATTCGCCGACGAGGTCGTCCGATGGAGGCTCTCTCGTCAGGGCTACGGGCACCGTGCCGCGCTGGACACCCTCCGGAAGGCGGGCGTGGATCGAGGGGTCGCCGAGCGGGCGGTGTCGGCCGCCGGCTGGGAGGACGACGAGGCCCGGGCCGAGGAGGTGGGCCGGGCCCGCCTCGCCCGGCTCGAGGGGCTCGCCCCGGACGCGGCCTATCGCCGCCTGATGGGGTTCCTCCTGAGGCGAGGCTTCGATCCCGAGGTGGTGCGGACCGTCTGCGGGAGGCTCCTCCGAGAGTAGCTCTTGCGCCGGGCCGGAGCGAGGTCGTACCCTTGTGAACGCAGGACGACAACCAACCCTCGAGAGAGCGAACACGGAGACGATGGAACGCCCCACCCCGACCAGCGAGGAGACCCAGAGGCCGCGCGCGGCGTCCCCGTAGTCCCCATCGCCCTCCGAGG
>DASUTZ010000085.1:0-3361 GCA_036374295.1 Actinomycetota bacterium | reverse complement strand
CGGGAAGAAGGTGCCCCAGGCCGCCGAGGAGCACGGCCTCGACCCCCAGGCCTTCGTCGACCAGATGGAGCCCCGGTGGCGCGAGGTCTGGCAGCGCCTCGACATCGCCCACGACGACTACATCCGCACGACCGAGCCCCGCCACGAGGCCGCCGTTGCCAAGCTGCTCCAGGCCGTGTACGAGAACGGGCGCGACGACATCTACCTGGGGAGCTACGAGGGGCTCTACTGCGTCTCGTGCGAGGCCTACTACACGGAGGACGAGCTCGTGGACGGAAACTGCCCGATCCACGGGCGGCCCGTCGAGGCGATGTCCGAGGAGAACTACTTCTTCCGTCTTTCGGCCTACGCCGACCGCCTGCTCGAGCACTATGAGCGCCACCCCGAGGCCGTGGAGCCCGAGACGCGGCGCAACGAGGTGCTCTCCACGATCCGGCAGGGGCTCCGCGACTTCTCGATCTCGCGCACCTCGTTCGCGTGGGGCGTGCCCCTCCCATGGGACCCGGACCACGTGTGCTACGTGTGGTTCGACGCCCTAACGAACTACATCACCGCTGCCGGGTTCGCCGACGACCCCGAGCGGTTCGAGCGGATGTGGCCGGCCGACGTCCACTTCATCGGGAAGGACATCCTCCGCTTCCACGCGATCTACTGGCCGGCGATGCTGATGGCGGCGGGCGTGGAGCCTCCGAAGCAGGTCTGGGCCCACGGCTTCCTGCTCGTGGGCGGCGAGAAGATGTCGAAGACGAAGCTCACCGGCATCCACCCTTTCGAGCTCGTGGACCACTTCGGGGTGGACGCCTACCGCTGGTACTTCCTGCGGGAGGTGGCCTTCGGCCAGGACGGCTCGTTCTCGTGGGAGTCGATGGTGGCGCGCACGAACGCCGACCTCGCCAACGGGCTGGGCAACCTCGCCAGCCGCGTGTTGGCCATGATCGCCAGCTCGTTCGAGGGAGGCGTCCCCGAGCCGGAGGCCGAGGGGCTCGACGGGGGGCTGCCGGGCACGATCGAGGAGGTGGTCGCCCGCTACGATCGCCTCGTGGACGAGATGGAGCTGACCGCGGCCCTCGGCGCGGTCTGGGAGATCGTGGGACGGGCCAACGAGTACCTGGTCGAGGTCGAGCCGTGGAAGCTGGCGAAGGACCCCGACCGCCGCGACGAGACCGCCACGATCCTCTACACGGCCGCCGAGACGCTGCGGATCCTCGCGGTGCTGATCTCGCCGATCATGCCCAGCGCCGCCGAGCGTCTCTGGAGCCAACTCGGAATCCCCGAGCCGCTCGAGGATCAGCGCCTCCCCGAGGCGGGTCGCTGGGGCGGCCTCGCCCCCGGCACCCGCGTGACGAAAGGGGAGGCCCTCTTCCCCCGCCTCGAGGGATGACCCGTGATCGACACCCATTGCCACCTGTTCCTGATGGAGGGAGAGCCCAACGAGCTGGTGCGCGAGGCCGAGGAGGCGGGCGTGGGAACGCTCGTCTGCGTGGGCGTGGATCGCGAGTCGTCGCACCGGTCCCGTGAGCTGGCCGACTCGCTGCGCGGCGTCTTCGCCACCGCGGGGGTCCACCCCCACGACGCGAAGGACTTCGACGACGCCACCGGCGTCGAGATCGAGGAGCTCCTCAGCGATCCCCGCGTCGTGGCCGTGGGCGAGACGGGCCTCGACCACTATCGGATGCTCTCGCCGGCGAAGGACCAGGAACGGGTCTTCCGGGCCCACTGCTCGCTGGCCCGGGAGCACGACAAGCCCGTGGTCGTGCACACACGGGACGCGTGGCCCGACGTCCTCCGGATCCTGGAGGAAGAGCGGCTCGAGCGCGTGATCCTCCACTGCTTCTCGGGCGGCGAGGAGGAGGCGAGGGAGGCAGCCAGCCGCGGCTACCACTGCTCGTTCGCCGGCCCGGTCACCTACCCGAAGAACGAGCGCCTTCGAGCGGCGGCCGCCCGCGTGCCAGAGGAGCTCCTCCTCGTGGAGACCGACAGCCCATATCTCCCGCCGCAGCCGCTCCGGGGGCGGCCCAACGTCCCCGGAAGCCTGCGCCTGACGCTCCAGGCCGTGGCCGAAGCCAGAGGTCAGGGGCTCGAGGCGCTCGAGGAGATCACCGAGCGCAACGCCCGCGCGGCCTTCAGCCTCCCCGAGTAGCGCGGATCCGGTAACTGGCAACAGCCAGGGTCCTTTGCTAGCCTCGGTCGCGGTTTGCCTGAGGGAGGAGCATCACGGAGCGCGCGGCTCCCTTCCCCACCGCGCGCCGAGAACCGTAGGGCGAGCAGGCGCACCGCGCGCGTAGGTCGGCGTGCTCCCCGTCCCAGGGGATTCGGGCGCCTGCTCCTCGTCGTGGCCGTCGTGGCCGGCGGCCTGGCCTACGTCCAGCTCGAGAAGAAGGTGACGCTCGTGGTGGACGGGGAGGAGCGCCGCGTCAGCACCTTCGCCTCGTCGGTGGGCGATCTGCTCGAGGGCACGGGCATCGAGATCCGGGAGCACGATGAGGTCTCCCCGCCCCTGGACGCGCCGGTCGCCGACGACATGAGGGTCGAGATCCTCCTGGCCAAGGAGATCACGCTCGTGCTGAACGGGAAGCCGCGGACCCTCTACGTGACGGGGCAGACCGTCGAGGACGTGCTGGCCCACGTGAACCTCCGCTCGGCGAACAAGGCCTACGTGCGCCCGTCGCGCGGCGCCGCGATCTCGGACGGCGATCGCATCGTACTGCGCGAGGCCGTGGAGGTGCGGGTCAAGGTGGACGGCGCCGACCGCCAGGTCATCACGAACGCCCCGGACGTGGGCCATCTGCTCGTCAGCCTGGGCGTGATCCTTCGGAAGAACGACGAGATCGAGCCGGGCCTCGACCGGCGCCTCACCAACGGCTTGACGATCCAGGTCACGCGGGTGACCTTCAAGCAGACGACGGTCCGCGAGGGGATCCCTTTCGGGACCGAGGACCGGTATTCGGACGAGTTCCTGAAGGGCGTGACCCACGTGGAGCGCGAGGGAGCGCCGGGGGTCCGGGAGAAGGTGTTCCGGGTCCGCATGGAGGACGGGAAGGAGGCCGCCCGAACGCTCGTCTCCGAGCGGGTCGTGGAGCAGCCCGTCTCCCGGATCGTGATCCACGGGACCCGCGACCCCAGGGTGCAGACGGGCCTCGCCTCGTGGTACCACCGTTCGGGGATGGTGGCCGCGCACCGGACCCTCCCGTTCGGGACGCGGGTCAAGGTGACGAACCTGGGCAACGGGAGAAGCGTCTGGGTGACGATCGATGACCGAGGACCGTACATCGACGGACGGATCATCGACCTCTCCGACGACGCCTTCCTCCAGCTCGCCCCCCTCGGCGCGGGGACGATCAACGTCCGGATCACCTGGTAG
>DASUTZ010000084.1:0-11444 GCA_036374295.1 Actinomycetota bacterium | reverse complement strand
CCTCCCGATCACAGCACCTCGGTCTCGTTGATCACGACGCGGAAGCGGCACTCGAGCTCCTCCGCCGCCCTCCTGCACATCGCCATCCGGTCGAGGAAGATCTCGAAGTACTCCATCACGTGGCTGATCGACGTGTCGATCGTCAGCTCCAGGGTGATCGTGCCGGCGTCCGAATCCACGCGGAGGAACGACTCCTCCACTGCGTAGTTCACGCGGTCGTGGATGTCGAACTCGATCTGGTCTGCCTTGCGGACGCGGGATCGGTGCACGTCCGACTTGTCGGCGAGGATCACGGCCGCGGCGACGGGCCCGACCGCGTGCCCGTACTCCTCCTCGTGGTTGCCGATCGCACCCATCACCACGGCCAGATCCGCGGGCTCGATCCTGCTCCCGAGCATGTGGTTGATCAGCAGCGCGCCCGTCTGCCCGTGGTCCGTGCGGGAGATGCAGTTCCCGATGTCGTGCAGGTAGCCGGCTACGGACCCGAGGGTCGTCGTCCGGGGATCGTACCCGAGGCGGTCGAGCACGTTGTAGGCGATCCTGCCCGTGAGCTTCGCGTGGCGGAATCCGTGCTCGGTGAAGCCCATGCCGTCCATCTGCTTGTCGGCCTGGGCGATGAACGCGGAGAGGGCCGGGTGCTCCTGGACCTCCTCCAGCGTGATCGACGCTTCGGCGGGCACCTTCTGCTCCCGGCGAGAGGCGGCGTCGCGCTTGGCGCCCGACGCCGCCGCCTCCCGACGGGGCCCGCGGTCGCTCACTCCTCGATGATCCCTTCGTCCGGCTCCCCGGGCTCGAGCGTCAGGCGTCGGGCGATCGCGCTCTTCACGAACCGCACCTGCGTGCCGGGGCTGATCTCGACGGTGACGGACTCGTCGTCCATCTCCATGATGCGACCGTACAGGCCGCCGATCGTGATGACCTCGTCCCCGACCGCCAGGCTCTCCACGAGCTCTCGCTGCTGGCGCATCCTGCGCTGCTGGGGCCGGATCAGAAGGAAGTAGAAGATCCCCACCAGGAGGACGAGCGAGATCAGGAACGTTACGTTCCCCTGGCCGCCGGCCTGTGCGATCGGTAGGACTGTCATGTGTCCGCCTCCATGAAAAACGGCGGCCTCGCCGCCGGGTGTCCGGCCGCGATTCTATCGGACCGGGGCTAGCGACGCAGGGCGGTCAGACCAGGCGGCCGGAAGCCGGCATATCCAGATGGCGGCGGGCCATCTCGGTGACGATCCGGCCCCTCGGGGTGCGCTGGATGAAGCCGCTCTGGAGGAGGTACGGCTCGTAGACGTCCTCGAGGGTGCCAGCGTCCTCGCCCACGGCGGCCGACAGCGTGGAGAGCCCCACCGGGCCTCCCCCGAAGCGCTCGATCATCGCCGTGAGGATCAGCGTGTCCACGCGGTCGAGCCCGAGCTCGTCCACCTCGAAGAGGGCCAGGGCGTCGCAGGCGATCTCACGGTCGATCCGCCCGTCGGCGCGGACCTGCGCGTAGTCCCGGACCCGCTTCAGGAGGCGGTTCGCGATCCGGGGCGTCCCCCGGGAGCGCGTCGCGATCTCCTCGGCACCTTCGGCGTCGACCTCCACCTCGAGGATCCCCGCCGAGCGGGCCACGACCTTGGCCAGGTCCTCCTCCCCGTAGTACTCGAGTCGCGGCGAGAACCCGAATCGCTCTCGTAGGGGCAGGGTGATGAGCCCCGGGCGGGTCGTCGCGGCCACGAGCGTGAACCGAGGGAGATCGAGCCGGATCGTGCGGGCGCTGGGGCCCTTCCCGATCACCACGTCGAGCTTGAACTCCTCGAGCGCCGGATACATGACCTCCTCCACCGCTCGAGGCATCCGGTGGATCTCGTCCACGAACAGCACGTCGTGCTCCTCGAGGTTCGTGAGGATCGCAGCGAGGTCGGCGGTCCGCTCCAGCGCGGGCCCCGAGGTCTGCCGCAGGGCCACCCCCATCTCGTTCGCCAGGATGCCGGCCAGCGTCGTCTTCCCCAGGCCCGGCGGGCCCGAGAACAGCACGTGGTCCACCGGTTCCCCACGCTCGCGGGCCCCGGCGATCAGGAGCCCCAGCTGCTCCTTGATCCGGTCCTGCCCCACGAACTCGTCGAGCGATCGAGGACGGAGCGCCGCGTCGAACTCCGGGTCGAGCGCGTCGGCGTCCACCAGCCGCTCGTCCGCGAAGGGCTCGTCGGTCATCGCTGCGCTCCGGCGGCCTCCCGACCGCCCACCCGGCGCAGCGCCTCGCGCAGCAGCTCCTCCACCGGGCGTTCGTCGACGTCGAGCTCCGCAACGGCGCCCTGGATCTCCTGGGGCGAGAGGCCCATCCCCTCGAGGGCCTGGCGGACCTCGGCCAGGGGGCCCGTGCCCGGGAGATCGATCTCGCCGCCGAGCTTGTCGCGCAGGTCGAGGACGATGCGGCCGGCCACCTTCTTCCCCACGCCCGGGACCACGGTGACCGCGTCGATGTCGCCGTCGAGCACGGCCCGCCGCAGGGCGTCGGGCTCCAGGGTGGAGAGCACCGCCATCGCCATCTTCGGCCCCACGCCCGAGACCGTGATCAGCAGCTCGAAGAGGTCGCGCTCCGCACCCGTGGCGAAGCCGAACAGCGCCATCGAGTCGTCGCGGACCTGGAGGTGGGTCAGGAGGCGCGAGGGCTTCCCGATCGCCGGCAGCGCCGCCATCGTCGTGGTCGAGACCAGGAGCTCGTACCCCAGCCCGCCCGCGTTCACGACCACTCGGTCCGCGCCCCGCTCGGCCAGGACGCCCTCCACGAACGCGATCATCGGACGGCCTCCGCCAGCGGCGCCCGGTGCAGGTGGCACAGGGCCACGGCCGCGGCGTCGGCGGCGTCGGGCTGGCGCGGGACGCCCTCCACCCGATGGATCCTCGCCAGGGAGCGGCGGACCTGCTGCTTCCCGGCGTTCCCGTCGCCGGTGATCGCCATCTTCACCTCCAGCGGCGCGTACTCGTGGACCGGGATCCCCGCCTCCGCGCCGGCGACCATCACCGCCCCGCTGGCCCGGGCCACCCCCATCGCGCTGCCGGTGTTGCGTCCCCAGAGGAGGCGCTCGATCGCGAGCGCCTCCGGCCGGTGCGTCGCGATCGCGTCCCGGACGGCGCTCGCGATCGAGCGCAGGCGCTGCGCCTCCGGGGCGCCCGCCGGCGTGCGGACGGTCGTCGCCCAGATCACCTCCGCCCGGCGCCGACCCCCGCCCACGGCGGCGAGGCCCGTGGACGCCACCCCCGGGTCCACCCCGAGCACCACCCGCTCGAACACGTGTTCAGTCTAGGGGCGGGAGGCGGCCCGCTCAAGGAAGCGGCGGGATTCAGATCGGGAGGAAGCCGTCCCGGGGGAGGTGGACCTCGATCGGCTCGGGCCCCCCGAGGAAGTGGACGAACACCTTCTCGGGCAGCCACTGGATCGGGATCGCGTGGTAGGCGAGGGATCCCTCGATCGCGGCCCCCGGCGGGATCGGGACGTCGAGGTCGCCGGCCACCGCCGTGGCGCCCACCCACCTCCCCGCCGCCTGGATCAGGGAGTGGGTCCGGTCCAGGACGATCGGCATCCCGGTGCCGTTCTCGATCCGGATGGTGGCGACGGTCCCCGACCGGAAGCGGTACACGCTGGCCACCTCCACCCGGATGCCGGCCTCCTCCCCCGCCGCCGGCTCGTCGAAGATGCCGATCGCGTAGCTCATCGGCGCTCCGTCCCGGACGATGTCCACGACTCTCCACCCCGAGGCGTCGCGCCGCAGCTCCACCGGGCCGTTGAACGAGCGGGCCACGATCCGGCGGTTTCCCTCCTCGTCCCGGGCCGGCTGGTGCACCGTGGCATCCACGACCGCGATCGCGACCGAGCCCCGGATCGACTCGACCCGCAGGCTCTCGATCTCGACGCGGCCCGCCCGCACGGCCTCCCGCTCGGGGCGGTAGCGGTTGATCCAGCGGGCCCAGTCGCGGAGGCGGTCGCCCGCGACCGACGCCAGGAGCTCGGCGGGATCCTCGGCGCCCACCGCGAATCCCTCGAGGAAGGCCTCGACCGCCGCCTCGACCTCGACCCGGTCCCGGTAGGTGGGGCCGCTGGGGGCGGTGGGGGCAGGGTCGGCGGGCGCCGTGCAGGCGCCGAGCGCGAGTGCCAGGAGCACGGCGATGGGTCGAGCCCGCATGACTCGAGTATCCCCCGGAGCGCGGCTCTTGGCCCCGCTCAGCCGACCTCGGCCAGCATCTCCTCGGGGATGTCGAAGTTCGCGTAGACGGCCTGGACGTCGTCGAGATCGTCCAGCGCCTCGATCAGCCCCAGCACCTGCTTCGCCTCGGACCCCTCCACCGGGACCGTCGTCTGCGGGAGCATCGTGACCTCAGCCGAGGAGATGGGGATGCCCGCGCCCTCGACGGCGGTCCGCACGTCGGCGAAGGCCGTCGGGGCGGTGCGCACCTCCCACTCGTTGCCGTCCTCGACCAGGTCCTCGGCGCCGGCCTCCAACACGAGCTCCAGGAGGCGGTCCTCGTCCGCCTCCTCTCGGGACACGCGGATCACGCCCTTCCGCTCGAAGAGGAACGACACGCTTCCCGGGTCACCCAGATTGCCGCCGCGCTTCGTGAACGTGGAGCGGACGTCCGAGCCGGTCCTGTTGCGATTGTCGGTGAGCGTGGCCACGAGGATCGCGACCCCGCCGGGTCCGTACCCCTCGTAGACGACCTCTTCGTAGCGGACGCCCCCCAGGTCTCCGGTCCCCCGCTTGATCGCCCGCTCGATGTTCTCGTTCGGGACCGAGTATTCCTTGGCCTTCTGGACCGCGGAGGCCAGGGTCGGGTTGCCGTCCACGCTTCCGCCGCCCTCGCGCGCGGCGACCTCGATCGCCCGGATCAGCTTGGAGAAGAGCTTCCCTCGGCGCTGGTCCTGGGCCGCCTTCTTGTGCTTGATCGTGGACCACTTCGAGTGCCCGGACATCAGCGCACCTTCCCCAGGAGTCGCTCGTGCAGGCGCGGATCCGGAGCGAGCTCGGGGTGGAAGGACGCCGCCAGCAGGTTCCCCTGCTCCACGACGACCGGGCGGCCCTCGTGCTCGGCGAGGACCTCCACGCCCTCCCCCACCTCGACCACCACCGGGGCCCTGATGAACACGCCGCGCACGGGCTGGGGCTCGCCGCGCACCTCGACCTCGGCCTCGAACGAGTCTACCTGCCGCCCGTAGGCGTTGCGCTCGACCGTGACGTCCATCAGCGAGAGGAGCGGCTCCCCGCCGATCAGCTCCTTCGCCATCACGATCATCCCTGCGCACGTCCCGAAGACCGGCATCCCCCCCTCCGCCCGCTCCCGGATGGGATCCACGAGGCCCCGCCCCCGGGCGAGCGTGCCGATCGTGGTGGACTCCCCGCCGGGGATCACCAGGCACTCCACCGAGGCGAGATCGTCGGGCGTGCGCACCTCGACGGGGGTCGCGCCGCAGCTCGCGAGGACCCGGCCGTGCTCCCGGAAATCGCCCTGGAGGGCGAGGATGCCTGCCTTCATGTCATCGCCATGATAACGACGCGGGCAGGGGGCTTCCCAAGCGCATCGGGTTGGAGCAGGATGTCGACGAGACGAGCGTGCCCGTGGAAGGAGGTTCGGAGATGCTTGGACGGTACCCGGTGCACGCGACGCTCCCGGCCGCGGACATCGACAGGGCGCGGGCCTGGTACGAGGAGAAGCTCGACCTGCGACCCACCACTGAGGACCCCGGAGGCCTCTGGTACGAGTCCGGAGGCGTGGTCTTCGCGCTGTTCCCCACGCCCCACGCGGGCAGCGCCACCAACACCGCGATGGAGTGGAGGGTGGACGACGTGCCCTCGGTGGTCGAGTGGCTCCAGGGCCGCGGAGTGGAGTTCGAGACCTTCGAGATGGAGGGCGTCGAGTGGGACGGCCCGATCGCGAAGATGGGGCCCGCCCGCGGCGCCTGGTTCAAGGACAGCGAGGGGAACACCCTGGCGGTGACGGAGGGCCTGGAGGGCTAGGGGGATCCGACGGCGCGCCGGCCCCGTCGCAGGTGCCACCAGAAGACGGGGCCGGCCACCACCACGAAGATCGCGAAGTCGAGCATCTGTCGGAGCGCCTCCGACCGGGAAGGCTGGAACAGGTCCACCCCCGCTGAGGGCCGATACACCACGTCCACGAACGAGACCAGGATCCCGATCGTCCCGATCAGCACGAACCCCAGCGAGATCAGCGCCACGAGATGGAAGTAGAGCGACGCGCCCCAGAACGTCTCGGTGAAGGGCCGCCCCTCGCGCCGCCTCGCCTCGCGAAGATGGGTCCAGAGGAGAGCCAGACCGGGCAGAGCGAACGCGGCGCCCGTGAGCATCGTGCGGATCCCGCCCTCCGTTGACTCCCACTCCCGGGGGAGCACGAGCTCCCGGAGCCCGAAGAGGGCGGCGACCGCGCCGCCGATGAGGAGCGCCACACCGATCACGGCGGCGACGTAGTAGTAGAGCTGGGAGATGACGTAGGCGGCCCTGCCCTCGGCCCGCCGCTCCTCCGCCATCCCTACCAGCCGCGGGTCTGGAGGAGACCCTCGTCGCCGAGCGTGGAGATCTCGATCCCCTTCATCGGCTCTCCCAGCCCCCGGGAGATCTTCGCCAGCATCTCGGGGTCCCGGTAGGACGTCGTGGCCTCCACGATGGCCCGGGCCCGCGCGGCCGGGTCGTCGGACTTGAAGATCCCGGACCCCACGAAGTTCCCGTCCACCCCGAGCTGCATCATGAGGGCCGCGTCCGCGGGCGTCGCCAGGCCCCCTGCCGCGAAGTTGACGACCGGAAGGGTTCCTGTGCTCGCGACCTGCCGCACGAGCTCGAAGGGGGCCCCCAGCTCCTTCGCCTGGGACATCAGCTCGTCGTCCCGCATCCCCCGCAGCCGCGACATCTGTCCGGTGATCGTGCGGACGTGGCGGACCGCCTCGACGACGTTGCCGGTGCCCGCCTCGCCCTTCGTCCGGATCATCGCCGCGCCCTCCCCGATCCGTCGCAGCGCCTCACCGAGATCGCGAGCCCCGCACACGAACGGCACCGTGAAGGCCCACTTGTCGATGTGGTTCGCCTCGTCGGCCGGCGTGAGGACCTCGGACTCGTCGACGTAGTCCACGCCCAGCGCCTGGAGGATCTGGGCCTCGACGAAGTGCCCGATGCGGCACTTCGCCATGACGGGGATCGAGACGGCCTCGATGATCTCCTCGACCTTGGTGGGGTCGGCCATGCGAGCGACGCCACCCTCGGCCCGGATGTCGGCGGGCACGCGCTCCAGCGCCATCACCGCGACCGCGCCGGCCTCCTCGGCGATCTTGGCCTGCTCGGCGTTCGTGACGTCCATGATCACGCCGCCCTTGAGCATCTCGGCCAGGCCCGACTTGACCCTGAACGTACCCGTCTCCTTCTCCATCCCCGCTCCTCCTTCCCTCACAGGATACGCCGAGGAGTCGGCGGACGGGTCGCTCAGCCGATCTCCACCTCGAGATCGTTCGGGAAGAGCTCGACCCAGGTCCGGCCGGGGGCCAGCGGGATCACATCGCCGCCGCGATCCACGAGCCGGGTGAGCTCGCCCTCGGAGCCTCGCTCCCACCGGCCCCGGATCACGCGCCCGTTCCGGAAAACCCAGGCCCGCCCCGATCCGACCGCGACCACCTCGGGCGAGGGGTTGCCCGCCGCGTCCACGATCCCCGTGTCCCGGAGCTCGACCTCCATCACCACGACGTTGGCCGCCGAGACCTGCTCCCCGTCCTCGCTCGTGTGGGGCGTCTCGTCGTGGAGCCGCACGTAGCGGTCCCGGCTCCGCTGGTAGCGCCAGTACACGTTGGCGGACGGCGAGAAGTCGAGGTGGAGCTCCCGGGCGCGGCGCGAGCCCTCCCTCGCGGGTGGCTCCTCGTCGAACTCGAACACCTCCTCGGGCGGGGTGCCTCGGTCGCTCCCCGAGCGGAACAGGATCCGGGTCGAGCTGTAGACGTTGTGGGGCGCCGAGCGGCTCGGGTCGAGCGTGTAGGCGTCCGGGTTCGTGTCGTAGCCCACGTCCTGGAGGCCCGCGTCGGCCACCGCCTGGATCACCTGGGGGATGCCGCCCGAGTAAGCGAACACCGCCGGGCCGAACTGGCGGAGGACCACGGGGTCCACGAAGCGGGCGCTCCGGATGGGACCGACGCGCTCGGCCGTCTCACAGTGGTACAGGGCGATGAACCGCGTGATGCCGCCCTCGACCGGCTCCTCGTAGACGACATCGGCCTGGTTCAGGCCGGCCTGAGGCCGGGACTCGGGGCTGTTCTCGATCTTCACGGCCAGCACGGTCCGGCCCGTGAAGGCGGGGTTCGCCGCCTCCTCGCCCGTCAGCGGGCAGCGCTCCGGCTCTCGCGTCCCCCCAAGGAACGGGATGGCGTCGCTCTGCCCCGTGAACATCAAATATCCGATCCCGGCCGCCGCGACGACGATCACGGCCGAGATGCTGGCCAGCACGGCCTTCCCTCTGGTGCTCAACGTGAAGCCTCCTCGATCTTCCCCTGGTCGATCTCCCCGGCTGCGGGCACGGCGGGAGATGCTACTCCTCTCGCCTCAGTTTGACCGCCGCCCCAGGGGAGTGGGGGAGATCCGATCACATCTCCTCGAGGATGCGGATGCGGTCCTCGATAGGAGGATGCGTGGCGAAGAGTCGCTCCCACCGCGTCAGCCCGTGCCCGGGCGTGACGGACGGCTCTGACAGCCAGAGATGGGCCGTGGCGCTGTTGGCGACGCGCATCGGCTTCGTGTTCTGGGAGATCTTCCGGAGCGCGGAGGCCAGCCCGGGCGGGTAGCGGCTGAGGAGCGCGCCGTCGGCGTCGGCCAGGTACTCGCGCCGCCGGGAGACGGCGAGCCTGATCAACTGAGCCCCGATCGGCGCCAGGATGGCGAGCAGCAGCCCCACGATGATCAGGATCCCCGCCGCCCCCCCACCACCCCGTCCCGACCGGCGGCCACCCCGCATCCCGCCCCAGAAGATCGAGCGACGGGCGAACACCGCGAGCAGGACGACGACGCCGACCAGGGTCGCCACCAGCGTCCCGAAGAGGATGTCGCGGTTCCGCACGTGGGCCAGCTCGTGGGCCATCACGCCCTCGAGCTCCACGCGGTTCAGCGTCTCGAGGAGCCCTTCGGTGACCCCGATCGAGGCGTGCTCCGGGTTCCGTCCCGTGGCGAACGCGTTGGGGGCCTCCTCCGGCACTACGTAGAGGTCGGGCTTGGGGATCCCGGCCGCGATCGCCAGCCCTTCCACGACGTTGTGGTACTGGGGGTACTCCTCGCGCGGGGCGGGCCGCGCTCCGCTCACACGCAGCACGACTCGATCCCCGTAGAAGTACGAGGACCAGGTCATGACGATCGCGATCCCGAGCGCGACGATCGCGCCGGCGATCCCGTACTGGAACAGCAGGCCCAGCACGTACCCCAGCGCCACCGCCAGCGCCAGGACGAGCAGGACGAGCAGGACCGACCGGCGCCTGTTCTTGGCGATCTGCTCGTACACGGAGGCTAGGAGAGGTCCACCTCGACGGGCGCCCGGGATCCCTCCTCGATCTCGAAGAAGTCGCGCGTCGTATGGCTCGTCATCCGCGCCACGATGAGCGAGGGGAACTGCTGGATCAGGGTGTTGTAGCGCAGGACCTGGTCGTTGTAGAACTGCCGGGCGAAGGCGATCTTCGACTCCGTCGCGGTCAGCTCCTCCTGCAGGGCCAGGAAGTTCTCGTTCGCCCGGAGCTGCGGGTAATTCTCGGCCACGGCGAAGAGCTGGCGGAGCCCTCGCGTGATCTCGTTCTCAGCCGCCGCCTGCTGGTCGATCCCCTCGGCCTCGATCCCTTGGGCCCGGGCCCTCGTGACCTCCTCGAACAGCTTGCGCTCGTGCGCGGCGTACCCCTTGACCGTCTCCACGAGGTTCGGGATGAGGTCGTAGCGGCGGCGGAGCTGGACGTCGATGCCGGCCCAGGCGTTGTCCACGCGGTTCCGGTTTCGGACGAGCCTGTTGTAGACGAGAACGAAGGCCAGGAGGAGGACCCCGACGATGCCCAGCGCGATCCATAGGGCAAGCACGTTCGTATCGTACCAGCGAGCGGGGGGGTCGACGCCGAGCGCCGACCCCCCTCCCCGCTCCGGTCAGTGGGCCCCGATCATCATGCTGCCCTCCATGCCCGCCTCCCGGTGGCCCGGGATCGAGCAGTAGAAGGTGTAGGTGCCGGAGGCGTCGTCCGGGATCGTGAACTCGACGGTCTCCTGCGGCCCCGCGGTGGCCTGGAGGCCGAGCTCGTCCACGGTGACGTCGTGCACCATCGGGTCCTCGTTCACCAGGGTGATCGTGTCGCCCGGCTGGACCATGAGGCTCGTCTGGTCGTAGGCGAGGTCGGCCATCGTCAGCACGACCCCGTCGCCTCCCCCGTCGCCGCCCGCGGCCTCCTCCTCCTCCTCGGGCTGGGCCGGCGCGTCGCCGTCCACCGTACCGACCGTCTCGGTCACGCCGCCGTCCCACGGGTTGCCGTACAGCGGATACGACTCCGGGGCTGGCGGCGCGTCCTCGCTGATCTGGAGGATGCCGAGCGCCCCGAGCCCCGTGTACGCGAACGCGTGGCTCACGAACGGGTACTGGCCCTCGTCGGGGATCCGCAGCTCGAACATGGCGCCGCCGCCCGGCGGGACGCTCCACGTCTGCATCCCGTTCAGCGCGTTGGTGGGATTGCCGTCCGGGTACACGTGGTCGATGAGCGCCCCGATCACGTGGAACGCGTTGTCGATCGTGGGCCCGGCGTTCATGACCCAGAGCCGGATCAGCTCGTTGGGGCGAGCCACCAGCGGGTCGTCCAGGTAGCGGTTGGCCTTGCCGTCGAAGACCACGTACCCGGGCTCGGCCGCGTCCATCTTGGCGGGATCGCCCTCGTACACGCCCTTCACGGGGTCGTCGCCCGGGTAGAACTCGCTCGAGACCAGGACGTACTCGCGGGCGGGCTCGAGCTCGGGCAGGGGGTCGGCCGGCGTCACGATGATCGCCCCGTACATCCCGTTGGCGATGTGATGCAGGACCGGCGGGACCCCGCAGTGGTACATGAACACGCCGGGGAACCGGGCCACCCAGTCGAAGGTGAGGCTCTGGCCCGGCAGGACCGGCTGGTAGTTGACGTCCCACGGCGTCTGCGCCGCGTGGAAGTCGATCGAGTGCGACAGCTGGAGGTTCGTCTTGTTGTTGAGCGTGAAGCGGATGGTGTCGCCGACCTTCGCCCGAATCACCGGGCCGGGAGCCGTCCCTCCGAAGGTCCAAGCGTGGTACGTGACCCCCTCCGCGATCTCCTGCTCGACCTCGATCGCGTCGAGCTCGACCTCGACGATCTCACCGGTCCCCTCCCCCTCGATCCGGAACGCCGAGTCCTGCGCGGCGACGGCGACGTCCTCGGACGAGCCGCCCACGCCCGCCATCACCGCG
>DASUTZ010000083.1:0-3446 GCA_036374295.1 Actinomycetota bacterium | reverse complement strand
CCGGCTGAAGGCCGAGCTTCTCGACCCCGAGACGGTCGAGGACGAGGTCCTGCGGATGGCGCACGCCGCCTGTCCGACCCAGGCCGTCCTCCTGGAGGAGGACGAGGACGCCGTCGTCTGAGATCAGCCGCCGTGGGTGTGCGGCTGGGGGAGCGACTGGCCGACCCGCACGGCGAGATCCGGGTAGCAGATCGCCTCGGCGCAGTCCTCCTTCTCGCAGCAGGCGCAGACCTCGATCTCCCGACCGCAGACGACGCAGCGGCGCCTATCCGTCGTGCTCGTGCTCATGGTGTCGGTGGGCCTCCAGGGCGGCCCGCGCGGCGTCCTCGCGGAGGAGGAGGCCGACCAGCACGCCCCCGTTCGTGGTGATCGGGACGTTGGGGAGGTCGTGGTCGATCATCAGCTGGGCCAGCTCGGAGGGGTCGACGCTGAGCCGGAAGGTGCTGGGCCCCGCGCTCATCGCCTCCTTCACCGTGAGGTCGGGGTCCTTGGCCAGGTGCTTGTCGCGCAGGATCCCGAAGACCGCCCGGTTCTCGTTGATGGCGATCGCGGTGTCGAAGCCGGCCTGGCGCGCGCGGTCGGCCACGTCGCCCAGCCGCTCGTCGAGGGAGCACGTGGGGACGTCGGCCCGGGCCAGGTCGCCGGCCCTCGGCGTGTCGTCGCCTCGGTCGGTGGGGAGGCCGGCCGTGACCCAATCCTGCTTGCCGGGGCCATAGTCGTAGACCTCGGTGAAGCCGAGCGACTCGAGCCGCCACGCGGCCCGCGGGCTGAGGTCTCAGGCGGAGTCCCAGCAGTAGACGACGACGGGCTTGGAGGGATCGAGCTGCTCGTGCTCGTCCTCGAGGCGGCGCAGGGGGATCGAGATCGCGCCGGGCAGGTGCTCCTCCTCCCACTGCTCGCGCCCCAGCGTCTCGACGATGTGCGCGCCGTCGTCCATGAGGCGCCGGACCTCGTCCCGATCGATCTCACGCACGACCGGATCCTCCCTTCGACTTGGAGCCTATACGGGGGCGGACCGTCTCGCCGCCCTGATTCAACGATGGGGTCCTCGACCATCAGGTCATCGCTCCTGCGAGACGCGGAGACGCGCGAACCCCGCCTGCTGATGGTGGACGACGACGCTTCCCCCGTCTCCCAGACCCGCGGCCTTCTCCCGCAGCCGCCCGAGCACGCTGTCGCCGGGGTCGCCGAAGACCTCGATCGTCCGGAGATCGATGAGCTCCGCGAAGCGCCGGAAGGCCGTGCTGCCGATCTCCATGTGGAGCTCCAGGGAGGCCACGTCGGGGTGGATGGCGATCACCGTCATGCGCGTGTCGTCCTCGTCGAAGTGGAAGCCGTACGCGAGCAGCTGAGGCTCTCGCTCCCGGATGAACTCCACGAGGTCGCGCGCGGCCGCCTTGACCTCCTCGGATCTGCCCTGGCGTATATCGGAACGGTCGATGTAGACGATGGGCTCAGGCATGCTCCCTCCCCTCGGGCTCGTGGGCGGTCCCTCGCCCCGGAGGACCCGATTCTCGAGTGTAGGGCTCTCTAGAGGGAATTCCTACCTCAGCGGTGGGATTCGACCCCCGCTTGTTAGACTGGATGCGTGGCCGAGACCTTCAGCCGTGACGCGCTGCCCGCGCCGGGCGAGCCCTCCTGGGCTCGAGCCCTCCGCGAGGAGGCGCTGACCTCCTTCGAGCAGCTCCCGATCCCCTCGCAGAACACCGAGGAATGGCGCTACACGGACCTCTCGGACTTCGACTTCGAGGCCTTCCGGCCTCACCCCCAGGCCGCCGAGCTCGTCGCCCCAGACCTCCCCGAGGGCGTCGTCTTCACCTCGCTCGACGAGGCGATCGAGCGCCATCCCGACCTGATCGAGAAGGCCCTCCACGACCTCGTCCCCCACGACCGCACCAAGTTCACCGCGCTCCACGCCGCCTTCCGCACCGGGGGTGTCTTCGTCCACGTCCCCCGCAACGCCCGCGTCGAGGTCCCGATCCGGGCCACCACGCTGCTCGAACGGGCCGGCGCCGCGGTCTTCCCACACACACTGATCGTGGCCGAGGAGGGCGCCGACCTGACCTTCGTCGACCGCTACGTCTCGCCCGACCTCGAGGCCTTCTCCGACGCGGTCACCGAGATCGTCGTGGGGCCGGGCGCCCGCGTCCGCTACGTCTCGCTCCAGGACTGGGGGAGCGGCGTGCAGCACCTGGCTGTCCAGCGCGCCTCGGTCGACCGCGACGCCACCCTCCACTCGCTCTCGGTGGCCTTCGGGGCCAGCCTCTCGCGCACCGAGGTCGAATCGGTGCTCGCCGCCCCCGGCGCGTCCTCCGAGATGCTCGGGGTCTACTTCACCGACGACGACCAGCATTTCGACCACCGCTCGCTCCAGGACCACGCCGCGCCGAACGGCACCTCCGACCTTCTGTACAAGGGCGCCCTCCGCGACGAGTCGAGCGCCGTGTACTCGGGCCTGATCCGCGTCCGCCCCGGCGCCCAGAAGACCGACGCGATGCAGACGAACCGCAACGTGGTGCTCTCGGAGCGGGCCAAGGCTGACTCGATCCCCAACCTCGAGATCGAGGCCAACGACGTCCGCTGCGGCCACGCCGCCAGCGTGGGCCCGGTCTCGGACGAGGAGATCTTCTACCTGCAGAGCCGCGGCATCCCCCGGGAGGAGGCCGAGCGCCTCATCGTGAAGGGCTTCTTCCAGGAGGTGATCGACCGCATCCCACTCCCGGACGTGCGGGACGCGATCGAGGAGGCGATCGACGAGGAGCTGCGCCGATGAGCCTCCAGACGATCGGCAGCCCGAGCGAGATCCCCGAGGGCGAGGCCCGGCGCTACGAGGTGGATGGCCACGAGATCGCCGTGGTCAACCTGGGCGAGGGCGAGTTCCGGGCGCTGGGCGACATCTGCTCGCACGCCGAGGCCTACCTGCACGAGGGCGAGGTGGACGTGGACTTCGAGACGATCGAGTGCCCGCGCCACGGATCCACCTTCGACCTGGAGACCGGCAAGCCGAAGTCTTTGCCGGCCACGACCCCCGTCCCGGCCTACCGCGTGAAGGTCGAGGGCGACGAGCTGAAGATCGAGATCCCCGAGGAGTGACCATGACCGACGAGACGATGACGCTGGAGATCGAGGACCTGCACGTCGAGGTGGATGGCAAGCCGATCCTCCGCGGTGTGGACCTGCGCGTGAGCCAGGGCGAGGTCCACGCCATGATGGGCCCGAACGGCTCGGGCAAGTCCACGCTGGCGTCGGTGATCATGGGCCGCCCCGGCTACGTGATCACGAAGGGCGACGTTCGCTTCGGCGGGGAGTCCATCACACAGATGACACCCGACGCGCGGGCCAAGGCCGGGCTCTTCCTGGCCTTCCAGTACCCGGTCGAGGTGCCGGGGGTGTCCGTCGTCAACTTCCTCCGCACCGCCTACAACGCCACGAAGGGCGAGGAGATG
>DASUTZ010000082.1:0-4810 GCA_036374295.1 Actinomycetota bacterium | reverse complement strand
GACGGAGGAGTCGCCGGGGACGATGATCTTCACGATCTCGGGCGACGTGCGCAGGCCGGGGGTGCACGAGCTCGAGCTGGGGAGCTCCGTCTACGACCTCGTCTTCGAGGTGGCGGGGGGGCCGGCGGACGGCCGGAAGGTGAAGGCGGTGTTCCCCGGAGCGTCCTCGACGGTGCTCTCCCTGGAGCAGATCGACACGCCGCTCGACTTCGACTCGATGCGGCGGGTCGGATCGGGCCTGGGATCGGCCGGGTTCGTCGTCTACGACGACACCACGTGCATCGTCCGGACGACCCTGACCTACTCGCGGTTCCTGTACGTCGAGTCGTGCGCCCAGTGCCCCGCGTGCAAGCACGGCACCGGGCAGATCACCGAGCTGCTGGAGCGGATCGATCGGGGGGAGGGGCGCGAGCAGGACCTGGAGACGATCCTGGCCCGGGCGCTGACGGTGACCGACGCCCAGCGGTGCGCGCTCCCGACGGGGGAGACGCTGATCGTGCAGAGCGCCGTCCAGCAGTTCTGGGAGGAGTTCGCCGCTCACCTCGGCCGGGCGTGCGAGACCGACCGGGACATCCCGGTGCCGAAGTACGTCGACTACGACCCGGAGACCGGGTTCGCGCTGGACGAGCGCTACCACCTGAAGCGGCCCGACTGGACGTACGCCGAGGGCTAGTGGAGGGGGTCCTCGGGCCCCGTGACGATCCCCCACCGCGACCTGCCGAACCTGGGGCTGGGTCGGCCCGGACGCCAGAAGGGGAAGAACACCCGGCGGTCGCGCTCGGGGTAGAGCGTCCGCTGGCCCGTGTAGCTGAAGGTGCGGACGATCGGGCGCCAGCGGGTGCCCACCAGCCAGGGCTCCGGGCGCTCATCCGGCCCCGGCACCGCGTACAGCCCGAGCCAGAGCTCCCCCTGGAAGAGGTGGTCGTCGGGCCCGAGCGTGACCGAGGTCGAGGAGAAGACGGGCCCGGTCGGGCGGTGCCGCTCCAGGAAGCGGACGAGCCCGTCGCCGGCGCGGCCCGCCTCCAGACCGGCGGCCAGGATGCGCACGGCGTCGTACCCCTCCTGCTCGGAGGCCACGGGGAGCCTCCCGATCCTTCGGCGGAACGAGGAGCGGAAGGCGCGGACGCGGGAGATAGGGCGGGCCCACGGCGCCCAGGTGTAGGGGCCCGGGGCCACGGTGCCGGGGGGGATGTCGTCGAGATCCGTACGCAGGAGGTCTGCGGGGAGGACGAGCTGGGGAGGGTCGTCGAGGCGGTCGACGGCTCGGAGGACCGCGTCGAGCCGCTCCAGGTCGACCAGGGCGATCAGGGCGTCGGCCCCTCCGGCTCGATCGGCAAGGCGCCCGTCGCCGAGACCGAGGGTCGCCTCCACGTCGACGCCCTGGCGCCGGAGCTCGTCCAGGAAGGCCGAGCGGGCCGGATCCCCGGGCTGCTGGACGGCCACGATCCGCCGGTGGGCGCGATCACGGGTCAGGTAGCGTGCCACGGAGCGGGCCTGCCAGCGCAGGGGAGGGCTCGTCTGGAAGACCTGTCTGTAGAGGAGACGGTCGCTGTAGAGGTCCGCGCCGAGGAGGACGACGGGACGACCCCGCGCCTGGATCTCGGGGCGGAGGTCGACGATCGGGCCGCCCTCGCCGACCACCAGGATGGCGTCGGGGCCGTCCGCTCGGAGCACGTCGGAGAGGGCCCGGCCGGGGGGGGCGGCGTCGCCGGCATCGTCCACCACCTCGAGCCTGAGGGGCCTGCCGGCGACGCCGCCGCCCTCGTTGAGCTCGGCCTCGGCCAGCGCCATGCCGTCGAGGAAGGGCCTGTCGGCGAGCCGGCTCGGGCCGGTCACAGACGCGATCACCCCGAGCACGTGCGTGTCCTCCGCCGTGGGGCTCGGAGCGGGGGTCGGGGTAGCCGTCGGCTCGAGCGACGGCGGGCTCGGGCTCGTGCACGCGACCAGCGCCAGCGCGAGGGCGACCGCCGCTCGTCCCGCGTTCACTCGGGGGGCTGGGGGCGGAGGGCGGGGAAGAGGATGACCTCGCGGATCGAGGGCGCGTCGGTGAGGATCACGAGGAGGCGGTCGATGCCCAGGCCGAGGCCCCCGGCCGGGGGCATCCCGTGCTCAAGCGCCACGAGGAACTCCTCGTCGAAGGGATGGGTCTCCTCCTCGCCCGCGGCCTTCTGCGCGGCCTGCTCCTCGAACCGTGCGCGCTGCTCGTCGGGGTCGGCCAGCTCCGAGTACGCGGGCGCCAGCTCGACCCCGCCCATGATCAGGTCGAAGTGCTCGGTCAGCCTGGGGTCGTCCCGGTGCGGCCTCGCCAGCGGCGACACCTCTCGCGGGAAGTCCTTCACGATCGTCGGGGTGATCAGCGTCTCCTCCACGAGCTTCTCGAACAGCTCCAGGATCAGCTTGCCCGGGCCCCAGGTCTCGTGCGGGTCGATCCCGTGCCGCTGGGCGAGCCGCCGAAGCTCCTCGACGGAGGTGTCGAGCGACACCTCCTCTCCGGCAGCCTCGGACACCAGCTCGATCACCGTGCGCCGAGGCCACGGCGCGTCGAGGTCGATCTCCGTCCCTCGGTAGGTGAACCGCCGCGTACCGATCGCGGCGTCGGCCGCCGCCTTCACCAGTCCCTCGACGAGCTCCATCATCTCCTCGTAGCTGGCGAAGGCCTGGTACGCCTCGAGCATCGTGAACTCGGGGTTGTACTTCGTGGAAACGCCCTCGTTGCGGAACGTCCGCCCGATCTCGTAGACGCGCTCCAGGCCGCCGACGAGCAGCCGCTTCAGGTGGAGCTCGAGCGCGATCCTCAGGTACATGTGGACGTCGAGCGCCTCGTGCTTCGTCTCGAAGGGTCTGGCCAGCCCCCCGCCGGGCACCGGCTGCAGCACCGGGGTCTCCACCTCGACGAAACCCAGCCCGTCCAGGTGCTCGCGCATCGCGTGGAGCACGCGCGCCTTCTGCCGGACCCGCTCGGCCACCTCCGGGTTGGCCACCAGATCGAGATAGCGCTGCCGGTACCTCGCCTCGACGTCCTTCAGGCCGTGCCACTTCTCGGGCAGCGGGCGGAGCGCCTTCGTCAGCAGGGTCAGCTCGGTAGCCCGGACGGACAGCTCCCCCCGCCTCGTCGTCACCACCTCGCCCTCGGCCCCGACCCAGTCTCCGAGATCGAGATCGGCGAGGAGGGCCAGCCCGTCCTCGGAGAGGACCCCGTCGGCCAGCATCAGCTGGATCTCGCCCGATCCGTCGCGGAGCGTGACGAACGAGAGCCTCCCGTGGCGGCGGAGGGTCATGAGGCGGCCGGCGACCCGCACGACCTCGCCGGTCTCGGCGTCGGCCTCGAGGCCGGCGTGCTTCTCGTGAAGGTCGGCCGCCCGCGCGGACCGGTCGAAGCGCAGCGCGAACGGAGCGACGCCTCGCTCGCGCAGGGCCTCGAGCTTGCGGCGCCGCGCCTCCCGCGGGTCCTCCGCCGTCATCCCGTGTTCCTCTCGAAGACGATGCGCAGCCCCTGGAGCGTGAGCCACGGCTCGTGATGGTCGATCGAGCGGCACTCCTCGATCATGACCGGCGCCAGCCCCCCGGTGGCGATCACCGTCGGCTCCCCGAGCTCCTTCGCGATCCGCTCCACGACCCCGTCCACCATCGAGGCGTAGCCATACATGATGCCGGACTGAACGCTCTCCACGGTGCTCTTCCCGATCACCGAGCTCGGCGCGACCAGCTCCACACGCGGGAGCCTGGCGGTATGCTCGTACAGCGCGGCGGCCGAGATCTGGACCCCTGGGGCGATCACGCCGCCCACGTACTCGCCCTTCTCCGAGACCGCGTCGAAGGTCGTGGCCGTCCCGAAGTCCACGATCACGGCCGGGGACCCATGGAGCTCCACCGCCGCCACCGCGTTGAGGACCCGGTCGGCCCCCACTTCCTTGGGGTTGTCGGTGAGCACGGGGATCCCGGTCTTCACGCCAGGCTCCACGATGAGGGGCCGGAAGCCGAAGTAGCGGCGCACCATCTCCCGGAGGGCCGACGTGGCGGACGGCACGACGCTCGCGACGACCACCGCGGTCACGTTGCGGTCGAAGGAGAGGTCCTGGTGCTCGAGGAGGCCGCCGAACATCAGCGCCAGCTCGTCGGCGGTGCGGTCGGCGACGGTCGAGATCCGCCAGTGCCGGGTCAGCTCGCGGTCGTTGAACACCCCGAGCACCGTCTCCGTGTTGCCGACGTCCACGGCCAGCAGCATCTCAGCCCTCCTCCGCGGGCAGGTCCACGTCCTCCAGCACCTCCAGCGACAGGTCGAGCCACGACCCTCCGTGCGTGATCGCCCCGGACGAGAGCGCGTCTACCCCCGTCTCCGCGACGGCCCGCGCGTTCTCCAGCGTCACGCCACCCGAGGCCTCGAGCTGGGCCCGGCCCGCGACCCGGGCCACGGCCTCCCGCATCGCCTCCAGCGGCATGTTGTCGAGGAGCACCTCCTCGGCCCCGGCGGCCACGGCCGCCTCGGCCTCCTCCGGGGTCTCGACCTCGCACTCCACGCGGAGGTCGGGCCGGGCCGCCTTCGCCGCCCGGACGGCCGCCGCCACTCCGCCCGCCGCCGCCACGTGATTGTCCTTGATGAGGATGCCGTCGAACAGCCCGGCTCGGTGAGGCGTGACTCCGCCGAGCGCCGCGGCGTACTTCTCCAGCGCGCGGAGGCCCGGCGTGGTCTTCCGCGTGTCGCGGACGACCACGCCGGTGCCTCCGACCGCCTCCACGAAACGGGCGGCCTGCGTGGCCACCCCCGAGAGCCTCCCCAGGAAGTTGAGGGCGGTGCGCTCCGCGGCGAGGA
>DASUTZ010000081.1:0-4877 GCA_036374295.1 Actinomycetota bacterium | reverse complement strand
CCGGTGCACGGCAGCGCCCCCGACATCGCCGGGAAGGGCGTGGCCAACCCGATCGCGATGATCCTCTCGGCGGCCCTGATGCTGCGGCACCTCTCCGAGGACCACGCCGCCTCGCGGGTCGAGGCCGCGGTGGCCTCGGTCATCGCGGAGAGGCGCATCCTCACGCCCGACATGGGCGGCGCGGCCTCGACCCGCGAGGTGGCGGAGACGATCGCGGCGCGCGTCGGCTGACCGACCGATTGCCCGCCTTGACCTCCTCAGCTAGCGTTCGGCCCCATACGGCTGATGGGAGATAGCTCGTGGTCGGCACCGCACGCATCGCTCGAACGCTCGTGTCCTCGCTCGTCCTCTCGATCGTCGCCCTGGCGCTGGTCGCGGCGGCGACGCCCGCCGGTGCGGTGCCCACGTTCGCCGGGGTCGTCCGGCTCACGAACACGATCGTCGGAGACAACGTCGACGGCAGCCCGGCGGCGGGGATCAACCACGACGACTGCAGCACCCAGGGCGACGCCATCATCCTCAAGGGGCCGCAATCTGATCGAGAAGGTGGCGGGCTGCGCGCGCACGGGCGCGCTGGGGAAGCTGATCAAGAGGGACCCCAAGCTGAAGGCGCTCCGCAGCAACGGCGGGCCGACCAGGACCCACGCCCTCAAGCAGGGGAGCCGCGCCATCGGCAGGGCCACGAAGAAGCTCGCGCCGAAGCGCGATCAGCGAGGCATCCTGCGGGACGGGAAGCCGGACCTCGGGGCCTACGAGCGGACCTGAGGAAGGCTCTAGCGGTGCTCGTGGGGGGCGCGACCGCGCCCCTCGTCGGGGCCCCGTCAGCAGCCGGGCTCGCCGTGGTGCCCGCAGCATCCCCCGCGGACCATGCTGGCAGCGATGGCCCGGTTCCTGGCCGCGATCCGGAGCTTCCTCCAGAGGGGGCCCTCGTAGCGCCGCCAGTTGTCCCGGAAGTCGCCGGTGCGATCGCCGATCTCGCCCATCAGCCCGCCTCGCTCAGCTCCGCGCACTTGGCCCGGATCTCCTCGGCCGCCTCGCGCAGCGCGGCCATCTCCTGCTCCTCGAGGTCCAGCTCCACGATCTCCTCCACCCCGCCGCGTCCCAGGCGGGCGGGGACGCCCACGTACACGCCGTCGATCCCGTACTCCCCGGCGGTCCAGGCACACACGGGCAGGACCTCCTTCGTGTCCCCGGTGATGGCCCGCGCCATCTGGGCCACGGCGGCGGACGGCGCGTAGTAGGCGCTCCCCTTCTTGAGGTGGCCCACGATCTCAGCGCCCGCGTCGCGCGTCCTGGCGTAGAGGCGCTCCAGGGTCTCGTCGTCCACGAGGTCGCGCAGCGGCTTGCCGTCCACCGTGGCCCGGCCGGGGAGGGGCACCATCGACTCGCCGTGCGAGCCCAGCGTCATGGCCTCCACCGAGGAGGGCGAGACCCCCAGCTCCTCGGCAATGAACGTGCGGAGCCGAGCGGAGTCGAGCGTCCCCGCCATGCCCATGACGCGCTCCTTGGGGAACCCGGTGACCTGCGCGGCGAGGAACGTCATCTCGTCGAGCGGGTTGGAGACGACGATCACCACGGCGTCGGGCGAGCGATCGTGGACCTGGCCCGCGACGTCGCGCATGATCCCGGCGTTCTTCTCCAGGAGATCCATCCGGCTCATCCCCGGCTGGCGAGGGAGGCCCGCGGTGATGATCACGAGGTCTGAGCCGGCCGTGTCGGCGTAGTCGTTCGTCCCGCGCACGACGGGCTCGAACCCCTCGATCGGCGAGGACTGGTTCATATCCAGGGCGAGCCCCTGCGGGAGCCCCTCCACGATGTCGATCATGACGACCTCGTCGGCCAGCCCCTGCTGGGCCACGCGCATCGCGGTCGTGGCGCCCACGAAGCCGCTCCCCACCACGGTCACCTTCATCGCGAACGCCTCCTCGATCGCCGGGACGGGCTCATCCTACCGACCCGCGCGGCCTCTATGATGCCCGGGTGACCACCCTGGACGAGATCGTCCGCCGCTACCGCGAGCATCCCGGGCTTGGCGCCAAGCGGCCTCTGCGGATCGTGCGCGAGGCGCTGGGGCCGTCCGACGCGGTCACGGGGCCGGGGGACGACGCCGCGGCGATCAAGCACGGGGACGGCCATCTCCTCGTGGCCGGCGAGGCGATGTGGCCGCCCTTCGCCGAGGCGGATCCGTTCGGGGCCGGGGCGGCGGCGGTCGTGGCCAACGTGAACGACGTGGCGGCGATGGGCGGCCGGCCGCTCGCGATCGTGGACACGATCGTGGGACCGGAGGAGGACGCGCGGCGGGCGCTCGAGGGGATGGGCTGGGCGGCCGACCTCTACGGCGTGCCGGTCGTGGGGGGGCACCTGACGGTGGCGAAGGGACCGCCCTCGATCTCGGCCTTCGTCGCGGGGCGAGCACGCACGTTGCTGTCCGCGACGCGCGTCGCTCCCGGGCAGGTGCTGCTGGTCGCATGCTGCCGCGAGGGGCGCATGCGCGAGGACTTCCCCTTCTTCTCGTCCCTGCGGGAGCGGGGCGAGCGGCTACGCGATGACGTCGCGGTCCTGGCGGACGTCGCGGAGGGAGACCTGGCCGAAGCGGCCAAAGACGTGAGCATGGCGGGGTTCCTCGGCTCGCTGGCGATGCTGCTCGAGCCCACGCGCGCCGGGGCCACCGTGGATCTCGACGCCATGCCCCGGCCCGAAGGCGTGGCGAACGAGGACTGGGCCGGCGCCTTCCCGACCTACGGGTTCTGGCTGACGGCGAGGCCCGAGGCGGCCGAGGACTGCAGGGACGCCTTCCTCTCGCGCGGCCTCGCCTCCGAGCTCGTCGGGGAGCTGGACGACACCGGCGTGCTGCGGGTCCGATTTGCGGGCGAGGTCGGCGATCTCGCCGACCTCGCCCGCGACCCCCCGACCGGCCTCTGACCTACGGGATCGTGTTCCCCAGCGCCAGGATCGACGCCGGGATCCAGAACGTGTAGATCGCCGTGGCCAGCAGCAGCACCCCCAGCACGCGCCCGCTCAGCCTCCCGTACGTCACGGCGGCGATCGCCAGGAACACGATCGCCCAGACGACGAGGATCGACTGGAGCATCCAGCTTCCCGACAGGAAGTCCCAGTAGACCAGCGGCAGGAGCGCCACCGCGATCGACACGTGCCCCAGGACCCGGAGGTCCAGGGCGAGGATCTCGGTGATCCCCAGGAACGTGAAGAACGCGGCGTAGAACACCACGAGGCCGCCCAGCAGGTTGTCCTGCGTCCCGATCTGGCTGACTTGCCAGAAGTTCGAGATCCCCGCCAGCAGCGTGATCCACCCGACGGCCCGGAGCGGGTCGCTCCCGCCCTCCTGCCGCTCGGCGGCGACGCCCAGGAAGTACAGGGCGTTCGCCCACACGGCGATGCCCGTGAGGAAGAACACGATCGCGATCGGTGGCATGGCCACCCTCCCTTCCCCGATTCGGTTCCTTCGCCGGATAGTAGACGGGCCGTCGTCCATGGTAAATGGCAGAGCGAGCAGGAAGGGGGGTTCGGGGGTTCCGGCGGGAACGGCGGGATGTCAGCCGGCCGGACCGAGGTCGATCGCCATCACCTGGTGGAGGTGGCCGACGAACTCCTCGGGCTCGCCGATCGCGTCCCACCCCAGGCGCTGGAAGAACGGCACGTTGGGGACCTGGACGTGGGCCAGCATCCGGCGGCCGCCCCGCTCCCCCGCCGTCTTCACCGCGAACCGTACGAGGGGGCCCCCGAGGCGGCGCCTGCGGAAGGGATCCAGCACGGCGAGCCGGTCGCCCTTCCAGAGGCCTTCCTCGTCCAGCGGATAGAGGCGCACCGCGCCCCCCGCCACCGGCCCCCACAGCGCGAGCACCTTCAGCGTCCGACGATCGTCGTCGTGCTCGTCGCGATCGGTGCCCTGGAAGAAGCCCTGCTCCTCCACGAAGACCCGGCGGCGGATCTCGTGGTGGATCGCCTCCTCGTCGGGCGAGCTCGCCACGCGACAGGTGACGGGCAGCCGCCGGCGGAGCGCGGCCTCAGCTGACCTCGAGAATGGGGAGACTGCGGCGTCCAGCGTCCCTGCCCTCCACGGCCTCGAAGGCGCTCATCCCCGAGCACGCGCGGCAGCGCGCGCACCCCGCGCTCACGTCCCACGAACCGAGCCCGTTCGCCACGACGTAGGGCGTGATCTGCCGGTACAGCGACTCGACGTAGTCGGGGGCCGGTGGCAGCTCGTCCTCCATGAGGCTCCCGGCCACCGGCCGCAGCGGCACGACGAACGGGTAGATGCCCACGTCCACGGCCCGGCGACATCCCTCCACCGTGAGCCTGGGATCCTCGCCCATGCCCAGGATCACGTAGGTCGACACCTGGCCCCTGCCGAACACCTCGACCGCGGCCTCCCAGGCCCGGAAGTACCCCTCCACGCCGGTCCGGGCCTTGGCCGGCCCCACCCGCTCCAGCACCTGCGGGTCGAAGGTCTCGACGTGCATGCCGACGGCGGTGACGCCCTGCTCCTTTATCTCCTCGAACACCGAGTAGTCGTCCGGGGGCTCGAACTGCGCCTGGACGGGCAGGCCCGCGGCGTCCCGGATCGCGGCGGCGCTCTTCCCGAGGTAGCGGGCCCCCCGGTCGGGGCCGCGCGTGGTCCCGGTCGTCAAGGTCACGTCCACCGCGCCGTCGAGGTCCTTCGCCGCCCTCGCCACCTCGGCCAGCTGCTCCGGCTTCTTCACCGGGATCGTGGCCCCGGCTTCGAGCGAGACCTCGATCCCGCAGAACGTGCACTGGTCGGGCGTGCCCCAGTGGACGCACGTCTGCACCACGGTGCTGGCCAGCGAGTCGAGGTGCAGCAGCGCGATCTGCCAGTACGGGATGCCGTCCTCGGTCTC
>DASUTZ010000080.1:0-10843 GCA_036374295.1 Actinomycetota bacterium | reverse complement strand
GGACTGTCACCGTCGGTCCCGGGATTCCGCCGGGTCCACCCCCGCGTGGCTCGCGGGGGGTCGTGGACTGTCACCACCGGTGGGGAGTTCCACCCCGCCCCGAAGGCTCGGTTGCCCGACCAGTATAGAACGGCGCTCAGCGGCCGGCGGACCTTCGGTCGATGGCCCAGGAGGAGCCGTCGGACCGCTTCGCGTAGTTCTTCATCTCGGTGGCGATGGCCACCGCCTCCTCGCGGTGGGTGAACGAGCGCCGCTCGGTGGTGGCCACTCCGAGGGAGAGCGAGACGAGCGGGAACCGCTGCAGGTCCCCGCGCCGGCTCCGGATCTCGATGTAGCCGCGCTCCCGATCCTCGTCGTCGTAGAGCTCGGTCATCGCGCCGTCGAACCGCTCGATGATGGCGTGGCAGAGGCCCTCGACCTTCTCGGGGGGGACCAGCAGCACGAAGTCGTCTCCGCCCATGTGGCCCACGAAGGCCGACTCGCCGGCCACCATCCTCGTCTCTTCCTGGAAGATCCTCGCCGCCGTCTTGATCGCGGCATCGCCCCGCAGGAACCCGTAGTAGTCGTTGTAGGCCTTGAAGTTGTCGAGGTCGGCGTAGACGAGGGCGAACGGCCCACCCGAGGCGACGACCCGGGCGATCTCGTCTTGGATCCTGACGTTGCCCGGGAGGCCGGTGAGGGGCGAGGAAGCCCGCATCTCCTCGGCCCGCCGCAGGGTGCCCTTGACCCGCGCCAGAAGCTCGACCGGGTCGAACGGCTTGATGATGTAGTCGTCGGCCCCGGTCGTCAGCCCCAGCACCTTGTCGGCGGTGAGCGACTTCGCCGTCAGCATGATGATGCTCGTGGCGGCCGTGCGTGGATCGGTCCGGAGGCGCTCCACGAGCTGGAAGCCGTCCATCCCCGGCATCATCACGTCCACCAGGGCCAGGTCGGGCGGGTTGGCCAGAGCCTTCTCCAGCCCCTGGTCGCCGTTCGACGCGATCTCCACGGCGTAGCCGTCGCCCCGGAGGTTGACCTCGACGAAGCGGGCGATGTCGGGATCATCGTCCACCACGAGGACCCTGGTGTTGCCGGGCTCGGGCCGGGAGGCCGCGCCCTCGTCGCTCATCCGTCGGCCCTCGTGGCCTCGGCCAGGCCGCGCGCGGCCGCCGCCGGGTCCTCGGCCCGGAAGATGGAGGAGGCCGCCGCCAGGACCGTGGCGCCCGCGTCCACGCACAGACGCCCGGTCTCCGCGTCGATGCCGCCGTCGACCACCACATCCACCGCGAGCCCGAGTCGGTCGATCTCCTTCCGCACCACCTCCACCTTCCGAAGGTGCTCCCGCTGGAAGGGCTGACCGGCGTACCCGGTGCGCTCCAGCGTCATCACGATCACGTTGTCGAGCCGCTCCAGGAAGGGGTGGACCTCCTCGATCTCGGTTTCGGGGTTCACCCCGATGCCCGCCCGGAGGCCGAGGGTCTCAGCCTCGTCGAGCACCGCGTCGGGGTCCGAGGCCGCCTCGAGGTGGAAGGTGGCGATGTCGGTCCCCGCCGCTCCGTAGGCCTCGAGGAGCCGCTCGGGACGCTCCACCATCATGTGCGCGTGGAGCAGCCGCTCGGTCAGCGGCCGGATCGACTCGATCACGACGGGCCCGATCGTGAGGGGCGGGACGAAGTGCGCGTCCATGGAGTCCACATGGATGATCTCGGCGTAGGGCTCGACCGCCTTGACCTGCTCCCCGAGGCGGGCGAAGTCCGCGGCGAGGATCGAGGCGGCCACCCTGATCTGCGACATGGCGCCCCGATTCTACGGCCGGGACCCACCCAGGACGAAGCGGGCCGCGAACATCGCGTCGGTGCCGTGGCGGTGGGGCCAGAGACGGGCCGAGGCCCGGCGCTCACCATCCGGGGTCGTGAACGGGTCGGGACGCAGATCCGGGACCCGGGCCAAGACCTCCGCCACGACCTCGTCCGTCTCCGGGCGGGGGAAGGTGCAGACCGAGTACACGAGCACGCCGCCCGATCGCAGGAGGCCGCCCGCGCTCGAGACGAGGTCGACCTGGAGGCGCCGCAGCGCGGCGAGGTCATCCTCCTTGGGCCGCCAGAGGAGCTCGGGGCGGCGGCGGGCCGAGCCCAGGCCCGAGCACGGGGCATCCACCAGCACCCGGTCGAAGCCGGGGCGGACGGCGGGTCGGGCCGCGTCCATGACGAGCGGGTGGGCGTCGACCCGCAGCCGGGCGGCCGTGGACGCTACCAGGGCCGCGCGACGCTCCGAGAGGTCCGAGGCGACGACGGACCCCGCCCGGCACGCGATGTCGGTGGCCTTCCCCCCCGGGCCGGCCGTGCAGTCCAGCACCCGCTCCCCCGGCCGGGGATCCAGCACGTCCACCACCCACGCCGAGGCCTCGTCCTGGACGGTGAAGAGGCCGTCCTCCCACCCGGGGAGCGTCCTGGGGTCGCCGCCGGGGAGGCGGAACGACCCGGCGTGGATGCCCCCCACCTCGACCTCGTGACCGGCGGCGGCCAGGATGCCGGGGAGATCCTCGAGCGGCCCCGCGCACGGGTTGGCCCGCAGGGTGAGGCCAGCCGGGGAGGCGATCCCGGCCGCCGCCGGCTCGGCTTCGTCGCCCACGAGGGCGCGGAGCTGGGCCACGACCCAGGGCGCGACCCCGGTGCGCAGGGAGATCGAGCCGTCGTCATCCCCCTCTGGCGGGCGCCAGCCCTCGTCGGCCAGGCGTCGGAGGACGGCGTTCACGAACCCGCGAGCCCGGGGCGGCGCCACAGCGACCGTCTCGCCCACGGCGGCGTGCGGGGGGATGCGGGTGTGCAGGAGCTGGTAGGCGCCGACGCGGAGGGCGGCGCGAGCGCCGCTCGGCGCGCGACGAAGGGGTCGGTCCAGGAGTGGCGCGAGCGCCGCACCGATGGGCAGGAGACGCCGCAGGGTGCCGTAGGCGAGCTCCGAGGCCAGCCTCCGGTCCTCGGGGCCCAGGTCCGAGCGCCCGATCAGCGAGGGGATGAGCCGGTTGCTGTACGCGCCCTCGTCGGCGACGCGGCGCACGGCCTCGATCGCCACCGCCCGCGGGGTGCGCAGCGGGGGCGCGGCCCGGCCCCGAGGCCGTGCGCCGCGCCGCCCCCTACCCGAGCCGCTCGCCCGGTTCCGGCCTGTGGCCACGGGCCAGCTCCGCTCCGCTCATCCGCCGCTTCCCCTCGAGCAGGATCTCGTCCAGGGCCACGGCCCCCCCGCCGGCGGCCACCGTCATCTCCCCGGGATCCACGATCGTCCCTGGCTCGCCGGCGCCCTCCACCGACCGCGCCCGATACACCTTCAGGACCTTCCCCCGCATCCGCGTCCGAGCTCCCGGCTCCGGCGAGAGCGCCCGCACCCGGCGCACGATCGCCTCGACGGGCTGGGACCAGTCGATCCACTCCTGCTCCGGGGGGATCTTCCGGGCGATCGTGGCGCCCGCGTCGTCCTGCGGGCGCTCCGCGAGGCCCGGCAGCCGGTCCAGGGTCTCAACGAGCAGACGTCCGCCCAGCGCAGCCAGACGCTCCCCCAGCGACCCCGCGTCGTCCTCCGAACGGATCGTCTCCTCCGCCTGCAGGAGGATGGGCCCCGTGTCCATCCCCTCGTCCATCCGCATGGTGGTCACGCCGGTCGTCTCGAGGCCCTCCAGGATCGCTCTCCGAACCGGGTCTGCGCCCCGGAGCTCGGGGAGAAGCGAGAAGTGCACGTTGACGGGGGCGAGCCTCGGGACCGCGAGCACGTCGCCCGGCAGGATCTCGCCGTAGGCCACGACCACGAGGACGTCGGGCACGGCCTCCTCCAGAGCCTCCCGGCCCTCGCCTTCCTTGACCGTGGCCACCTCACGGAGCGGCAGCCCCAGCCCTCGGGCTGCCTCGGCCACCGCCGTTGGCCGGAGCCGGCCCCCGCGCCCGGCGGGCCGGGGCTCCCGGGTCAGGACGAGGGCGACCTTGTGCTCCGAAGAGGCCAGGGCCTCCAGCGAGGGGACCGACCAGGGGTCGTTCCCGAGGAAGACGACGCGCCGTCTCACTCAGAGCGCGCGCGAGGGGTCTAGCGAGGTGGGCGCCAGCCCGAGCTCCTGCCGGCGGAGCTCGGCCATCGCGCGCTTCCGCTCCTCCTCGTCCAGACGGTCGATGAACAGGATGCCGTCGATGTGATCCACCTCGTGCTGGAGGACGCGGGCCAGCAGCTCCTCGCCCTCGATGCGCACCGGCTCCCCGTGGAGGTCGAAGCCGTCGGCCGTCACCTTCATCGCCCGGCGAACCTCGAAGTAGAGGCCCGGGATCGAGAGGCAGCCCTCCTCGCCGATCTGCTCCCCATCGTGGCCCGAGAGCGTGGGGTTGGCCAGCGCGATCGGACCCTCCCCGACGTCGAACACGATCAGCCGGACCGCCCGCCCCACCTGCGGGGCGGCCAGGCCCACGCCGGGAGCCTCGTGCATCGTCTCGATCATGTCGTCGGCCAGCGCCCGGAGGGGGTCGTCGAACTCCTCCACCGGGGAGGCCGGCTGGCGCAGCACCGGGTCGCCCAGCGTCCGGATCGGAAGGATCGCCATCTCGCACTCCTCGTCACAGTCGCGGCTCGGCCTCGACCCGCGCGACGACGTGCTCGCCGACGAGGTCGAGGATGCGCTCCCGGAACGCCGTGAGGGCGTCGGGGCGGATCGCCACCAAGCATACCGTCTGGTCCCCCAGCGGCGTCGCGAGCAGGTGCGGGGGCTTGAGCGCCCCGAGCGCCTCGTCCAGCTCCGGCGAGCCCACGACCCGGAAGAGGGGGACGCCGGGCGCGAACCCCGCCTCCTCCCGGCGGGCCCGCTCGCGGCGGTGGAAGTGGAGCGGATCCCACCGCACAAGCGCCTGCACCGCGGGGTCGGCCGGCTCCCGCGTCTGGACGAGGACCCTCCCCCCCTCGGCGCGAGGGCCAGCCCAGGCCGCGGCCTCGAACCAGGTGGCGAGGACCTGCTCGGGCGCATCCAGCCCGGCCCGACGCCTGGCGCGATCCGCGTCCAGGACGCCCACGAGCCCGATCGACCTCGACCCCAGGTCCTTCACCGCCGCTGCGGTGCCCACGACGACCTCCCCCTGCTCGGGCCCCGACGCGGCGCCATCGTCCACCCGGCGGACCGGGAGGCGTGTCACGCCGCGGGCCCACTCCTCGATCCGCTCGGTCCCCCCCCGCTCCACGCCGAAGTCGGCGGCCCCGCAGGCGGCGCAGCGGGCGTCCTCCCCGCAGACGGCGCAGGCCTCGCGTCCTTCCCGCACGACGAGCGGTCCTTGGCACGCGGCGCAGCGGGCAGGCTCGCCGCAGGCCCGGCAGACGCGTGCCGTCCCGTAGCCCCGCCGCGAAAGGAGGAGGAACGCGCCGGGCGTCGACCGCAGCAACGCCGCCAGCCTCGGGGAGCGATCCTCGTCGGCCGGCCTCGTCGTCTCCACGAGGGGAGCTGCGGCGCGCTCGGTCGCCCGCGGGGCCCGGACCAACGTCGCCTCGCCGTCCTCGACCAGGGCCGCCGCATGCGCGCTCGGAGAGAGGGCGGCGAGGGCGCACACCGCCCCCTCGAGCTCCGCTCGCGCCAGCGCCACCTCCCTCGGGTGGTACGCGGGCGTCCGCTCCTCGCGGTGGACGGCGTGCGCCTCGCGATGGATCCAGAGGAGGCCGATCCTCGGGAGGAGCGAGAAAACGGCCGGCCTCGTCCCCACCACGACCCGATAGCGCCCCCGCAGGATCTCCAGCCAGATCCGGTACCGAGCCCGCCGATCCCCTCCCGCGAAGAGGACGCCGGCCGGCCCGGCCGCCTCGAGCACCGCCGCCGCGACCTCCGGCAGCGGGTCGAGCTCGGGGATCACGACCACGGCGTCTCGCCCGCCGGCCACCGTGGCCGTCACGGCGTCCACACAGACGGCGGCCTCGTCCTCGGGGAGGGGGCGGACGACGAACACCCCGCTCCCCTCGCGGCACGCCGTCAGCAGCCCTCCTCCGCTCTCGTACCGGCCCAGGGCTCCCGGGACGGCGGCCCGGGGCTCCGTGGGGGACCCCGCCGCCCCTCCCTCCTCGGACGCCACCCGCGGCGGCACCGCGCGGTCGATCGCCACCGACAGCGGCACCACGTAGCGCTCCCGCATCCAGGTGAAGAGCTTCAGCGCCCGCTGGTCGAAGACGGGCTCCTTCGACAGGACCCGGCGCACGGGCAGCACCCGCGCCGGGACGTCGTCGGTGGGGCCCAGCACCCATCCATGGACGGTGCGCCCGTGGAAGGGGACGCTGACGACCGAGCCCACCGGGGCCCCCACGCCCTCGGGGAGGAGGTAGGTGAACGGGCGGTCGAGCTCCAGGCGGGGGAGGTCCACCGCCACCCCGACGGCCCGCCCCACGGCCTCAGGCGAACGCGCGGCGGAGCTCGTCGGCCTTCTCGGTGGCCTCCCAGGGGACGTCCTTGCGACCGAAGTGGCCGTAGGCGGCGGTCTCCCGGTAGATCGGGCGCCGCAGGTCCAGGTCCCGGATGATCGCCGCCGGCCGGAAGTCGAACAGCTCGCGCACGGTGGTCTCGAGCCTCTCCGGGTCCACCTCCGACGTCCCGAAGGTCTCCAGCACGAACGAGACGGGGTGCGCGGTACCGATGGCGTAGGCGACCTGGATCTGGGCCCGGTCCGCGAGCCCCGCGGCCACGACGTTCTTCGCCACGTAGCGCACGAAGTAGGCGCCGGACCGGTCCACCTTCGTGGGGTCCTTCCCCGAGAAGCAGCCGCCGCCGTGGGGAACGAGTCCCCCGTAGGAGTCCACGATGATCTTCCGGCCGGTGAGGCCCGTGTCGGCGGCCGGCCCCCCTTTCTCGAACCGGCCGGTGGGGTTCACCATGTGGACGACCTCCTCCGCGTCGAGGCCCACCTCGGCCAGCACGGGGTCGATCACGTGGTCCACGACGTCGGGCGTGAGGAGCGTCTCGACGTCGACCTCCTCCCGGTGCTGGGCCGAGACCACCACCGTGGTGATCCGCCGGGGGCGGTCGTCCTCGTACTCCACCGTGACCTGGCTCTTGCCGTCGGGGCGGAGGTACGGCACGACGCCGGCCTTGCGGACGTCGGCCAGCCGCTTCGTCAGGCGGTGGGCGATGGCGATCGGAGCCGGCATCAGCTCGGCCGTCTCGGTGCAGGCGTACCCGATCATCATGCCCTGGTCGCCGGCCCCGAGCCGGTCGAGCTCGTCGTCCGAGCCGCGGCGCGACTCCCACGAATCCTCCAGGCCCTGGGCGATGTCCCCCGCCTGCTCCTGGATCGCGGTGATGACGCCGCAGGCCTCGCCGTCGATCCCCAGGGCCGGGTCGGTGTACCCGACCTCAGTGATGGTCTCGCGGACGACGTCGCGGAGGTCCACGTAGGTGCGGGTCGAGATCTCGCCCGCGATGATCGCCAGGCCCGAGGTCACGAGCGTCTCGCAGGCCACGCGGGCGCCCGGGTCGTCGGTGAGGATCGCGTCGAGGACGGCGTCGGAGATCTGGTCGGCGAGCTTGTCGGGGTGCCCTTCGGTCACCGACTCCGAGGTGAAGAGGTGTGTCCGCGCCATGCCCGGGATTCTACAGGCCTCAGGTCAGGAGCTTCACCAGGCGGTCGGCGATGGCCCGGGCCAGGTCCCGCTTCGTCCAGTCGCGGAGCGGCTCGTCGTCGCCCCGAGCCGAGAGGATCATCGCGCGGTTCGTCTCGGCCTCGAAGCCGGTGCCCGGACGACCCACCTCGTTCACGACGACGAGGTCGAGGTGCTTCTCCGTCAGCTTCCGGCGGCCGGCGGCCTCGAGGTCGTCGGTCTCGGCGGCGAAGCCGACCAGCACGCGCTCGCCCTTCCGCCCCCCCAGCTCGGCGAGGATGTCGGCGGTAGGCTCCAGCCGGATCGGGGGCGGACCCTCCTCCTTCTTCAGCTTGCGGGCGGACGGCTCGGCCGGGCGGTAGTCGCTCACGGCCGCCGCCTTCACCACCGCATCGGCGCCCTCGAAGGCGCGGAGGACCTCCTCGCGCATCTGGGCCGCCGTCTCCACCCTCCGCACCTCGATCGCAGGGGGGTCGGCGAGGTGTGTGGGGCCCGTGACGAGGATCACCTCGGCGCCCCGGCGCCGCGCCTCCTCGGCGACCGCGAAGCCCATCCGGCCGCTCGATCGGTTCCCGACGAAGCGCACGGCGTCCACCGGCTCGTGGGTGGGGCCGGCCGTCACGAGGATCCGCCTCCCCGCCAGGTCCCCGCCCCCGAGCGCCTTCTCCAGCGCCTCGGCGATCTCCTCGGGCTCGGCCATCCGCCCCATGCCCTCGTCCCCCGCGGCCAGCGGCCCCTCCACGGGGCCCACGATCCTCACGCCGGCTTCCGTCAGCGCCTCGAGGTTGCGTCGCGTCGGAGGGGCCTCGACCATCCCCGAGTGCATGGCCGGGGCCACCACGAGCGGACCGCGGAACTCCAGGAGGGTCGAGGTCACGAGGTCGTCGGCGATGCCGTTCGCCAGCTTCGCCAGGACGTTGGCCGTGGCGGGGGCCACGACCGCGGCGTCGGCCTCGCGGGCCAGCCGGACGTGGAGGACGGTTTCGGCCCGCTCGAAGACGCCCTGGTGGACGTCGCGGCCGGTGAGGGCGGCGAAGGTGTCGGGGCCGACGAAGCGCGTGGCCGAGGACGTCATCACGACCTGGACCTCGGCCCCCCGCTCCTGCAGGAGCCTGCAGAGATAGGCGGCCTTGTACGCGGCGATGCCCCCCGTGACCGCCAGGAGGACGCGCCGCCCGGCCAGGGGGCCGGCCACGTCTACTCCTCGGCCTCGGGCTCCTCCGGCCGCTCGGCGGTGACTTTGTCCTCCGCGATCTCCTGGATCGCGATCGTCAGCGGCTTCTCCCGGAGCCCGCCGGTCTCGACGAGGGGCGGAACGAACTCGCCGCGCCCCTCCCCGAGCTGGCTGTAGTAGTTGTTGATCTCGCGGGCCCGGCGCGCAGCCAGGATCACGAGCGAGTACTTAGCGTCGACCTTCTCGAGCAGGTCGTCGATGCTGGGCTCGATCAAGAGGGGTCTCCTTCGCGGATCGGTGCGTCGATGATAGCAAGAACCTCCTCCACGGCTCGGGAGATCTCGTCGTTCACGACCACGTGGTCGAATCGGTCGGCCTCGGCCATCTCCCGGCGGGCCTCGCGGAGCCTCGTCTCCAGCGACTCCCCCGTCTCGGTGCCCCGCGCGGCCAGGCGCCGGCGAAGCTCCTCCTCCGACGGTGGCTGGAGGAACACGAGGATCGCATCCGGCACACGCTCCCGCACGGTTCGCGCGCCCTGGACGTCGATCTCGAGGAGCACGTCCCTGCCGCCGGCCCGAGCCTCCGCCACGTCCTCGGCCAGGGTTCCGTAGCGGCGGCCGAACACGTCCGCCCACTCCAGGAAGGCGCCCTGCTCGATCAGCTCGTCGAACGCGGCGTCGTCCAGGAAGCGGTAGTGGACGCCGTCCACCTCGCCTGGACGCGGCTCGCGTGTCGTGGCCGAGACCGAGAGCGCCAGGCCGGGCCGGGCCGCGAGCAGCCCGCGGACCACGGTCCCCTTCCCCACGCCCGAGGGCCCGGAGACGACGACGAGGCGGCCTCGCACCTGCGGCCGCCCCGGCGCCTCAGCGCCGCGAGAACTCCTCGAGGAGGGCCTCCCGCTGCTTCGACCCGAGCCCGCGCACGCGGCGGCTCGAGGAGATGTCCAGCCGCTCCATGATCTTGCGGGCCCGGACCTTGCCCACGCCGGGCATCGACTCGAGGACGGCCGAGACCCGCATCTTCCCCAGGATGTCGTCGTTCCCTGCCCGGTTCAGGACGTCGCGGAGCGTGAGGGAGCCCTTCTTCAGCTCCTGCTTGACCGCGGCTCGCTTCTTGCGGGCCTCCGCGGCTTTCTCGAGGGCCTGACGTCGCTGTTCGGGGGTGAGCGATGGCAGGGGCATGCATCCTCCTTCAGGTGGCTTCGGAAGCGCCGGGATTATACCCACGCCGTTTTCCGGGCGGCAATGCGGAACGAGCAGGTCACAAGCGGCGGACGGTCAGAGGTGGCGCGAGCCGCGGCTGGCGAGGGGCTCCCCCGACGAGCAGAGCGGACACGCCCCGGGCTCAAACACCCGGGCCTCCACACGGACCAGGGCCCTGAGGGGGAAGCCCATCGCTCCCGCGGTCCGGTCCACGAGCGCGGCGACCCCGAGGGCCTCGGCGCCCGCCGAGCGGACGAGCTCCCACACCTCGCGGGCGGAGCCGCCGGTCGTCACGACGTCCTCCACGACGAGAGTCCGCTCCCCGGGGCGAAGGGCGAAGCCGCGTCGCAGCGACATCCGCCCCTCCTCTCGCTCCGTGTAGAGGAAGCGGGCTCCGGCGGCCGCGGCCACCGCGAACCCGAGGGGGATCGCGCCGACCGCCGGGGACACGACTGCTTCGACGCGCTCGTACCAGGAAGCGATCTCGCCGGCGAGCCGTGCCACGAGCGCGGGGTCCTCGAGCATCCGCGCCTTCTCCACGTAGACGTCGGAGTGCATCCCCGAGGTGAGGAGGAAGTGCCCCTCGAGGATCGCTCCCCGCTCCGCAAGCAGGTCGAGCGTCATCCCTCGAGCTCCCGCGCGATGGCCCGTGCGGCCTGTGCGGGGTCGGCGGCCTGGGTGATGGGGCGGCCCACGACGAGGAGGTCGGCGCCGCGCTCCACGGCCTCCCGGGGTGTCAGGGTCCTGGCGTGGTCGTTCGCCCCCATCCCTCCCGGACGGATCCCCGGCACCACGATCAGAGGATCCTCGCCCAGCGCGTCCCGGACCTCCCGGACGTGATCGCCGGAGCAGACGACCCCGCGGGCGCCGGCCTCGCTCGCCTCGAAGGCGA
>DASUTZ010000079.1:0-5564 GCA_036374295.1 Actinomycetota bacterium | reverse complement strand
GGGGTTTGAGGGAGGAGGGCGGGCCGTCGCCCGCCCTCGCTCCGTCGTTCCGGGCGCCGACCGGGAGCAACGTTGCGACGTTCCCAACCCGCTCTGCTGACAGCGTCACCTCGGCTCCGTCGGCGCCGGACCATCAGCATGGCCCATGCGGGAGGATGCTCGCGATGGTGCGGATGACCTATTCTTCCCCTCCGCCGTTCGTGGCCGCCACGGCCAAGGCTGCCCGGGAGGTGACGCCCAGCTTTCGCATCGCGTTGGAGACGTGGTGCCCGACCGTCCGAGGGGACAGGTACAACCTCTCGGCGATCTGCCGATTCGTGCGACCCTCCGCCACGAGCCGGGCCACCTCGAGCTCCCGAGGCGAGAGCTCGTCCCCGTAGCCGCGCCTCCCTCCTCGCCAGGGACGGGACACGACGACGCCGGACCCGCGGAGCTTCCGACGGACCCGATCGGCGTGCCAGCCGGCCCCCAGGCGCTCCAGGATCGCCAGGCTCTCGGTCAGAGCGGCCCGGGCGCGGGCCCCGTCGGTAGAGGCCAGCGCCTCGCCCTCCCCTTCCCTGCAGGCGGCGACGGCCAGCGGCCGCGGCAGCGCCTCCCATGCCCGCCCTGCGCGCCGGTAGGCGGAGGCGCCCTTCTCGCCCAGGAGGAGGGCGCGGGCCGTGAGGAGTGCCGCATGGGCGCCCGGCGCGAACCTCCCTCTGATGCCGTCGGACAGCTCGGCCACGGCGGCCTGGGCCTCGCTCCGCCTACCGGCGCGCAGGGCGGCGCTGACGAAGAACGACACGGCCTCTCCCCCCACGGCCCACATCTCCTTAAACCGGATGAGCTCGAGACTCTCGCGAGCGACCTCCAGCGCGCCGCCGACGTGGCCCCGCGCGAGGCGCGCGAACGACATCGCCGAGAGGGCCGAGGCGGCCAGCGGCACCCCTCCCGCCTTGAGGATCCGAGGCACCAGCTCCCCCAGGATCGCCTCGGCCCTCGCGGTGGCGCCCCGGGCCATCGCCAGCAGGGCGATGACCAGGCGTGCCTTGTTCGTCGCCTGAGGTGGCCCCCCGTGCTGGAGCGCCTGCGCCCGCTCCAGGAGGCCGTCCCACCGTCCCGTCAGGAAGTCGAGAAGGACCTCGTCGGCGAGCACGTACGGGGTCAGGCGAGCGAAGGAGGGGTCCTCGGTGACGACCGTCGCCTCCTTGAGGGCCTGGGCGGCGCGGTCGTACGCGCCCAGGAGCATCAGGGCCAGGGCGGCGCTGATGCGGGTGCGCTGGAGCTCCCTCCCCACCCCGATCGTGAGGGAGGTCCGCTCGAGGCTCTCGATCTCCTCCACGGCCTCCGGATCACCCCGCAGCAGGCGAGCGATCATCAGGTCGCCCTCCACGTGGGCCCGCTGCTCCGGATCCGCCAGCGTGGGGAGCATCGCGGCGGCCCGGGCCTCCGCGGCGAGGTGCTCGCCGGGCGAGATCCCCTCGACCCAGGGTGACGCCACGAAGGCCTCGGCCTCGGCTTCCGCCGGCCGGCCCCGCAGCTCCGAGGCGGCGATGGACGCCTCCATGTGGCCCTCCCGAGCGTCGCCCGCCTCCATGAGCAGGCGGGCCAGCGCCAGGCGGAGCTCCCCGCGCACGGGCGCCGTCAGCGTCTCGGTGTGGAAGATGTGGCGGACCACGCCGATCGCCTCCACCTGCTGGAGACCGTAGAGGGCGGCCCGCGCGAACTTGACCGACAGTCGGACGCGCGCCTCCCGAGGGAGCGTCGCGATCGAGAGGACCTCGTCCAGCATCCGGGCCGCCCACGCGTCGTCGCCGACGGAGACGGCCTGGTCGGCCGCCCGCTCGGCCCACCGGGCCCACTGCCGTTCCGACTCGGCCTCGCCGTAGTGGTAGGCGATGCTTGCCGGGCCGCGGAGATCGAGGGCGGCGAGGGCCCGAGCGGTCGCGAGATGCAGGGCCCGGTGGCGCTCCGGGGCCATGGACCGGTGCAGGGCTACGCGGGCGATCGCCACACGGAACTTCACTCCTCCGGCACCCGCCTCCTCGAGCAGGCCGGCCCGGACGGCCTCGTCCACCGCACGGGCGTACGCCTCCTCCCCCAGCCTCGTGACGCGCTGCAGCAGCTTGGTCTCCACGGGCGGCTCGGGGATCGCGGCCGCCTCCACGATGCGGCGGGCGCCGCGGGAGAGCCGACCGACACGGCCGAGGACCGAGTCCCGGACGGCGACCGGGGCGTCGTCGAAGACCGCATCCCGGAGGGCCAGAGGGACCTCGGAGAAGCGGCGGGGCGACTCGGCCAGCAGCTCCTCGAGGGATCTCGACCGGTCCCGCAGGAACCCCAGGAGCTCCTCGACCGCGAAGGGGAGCCCGCCCGTGCTGTCGAAGATGCCCCGGACGAAGCCGTCGGGGATCTCTTGGGTTCCGAGGTCGTGCTCGATCATGCAGCGCACCCCCGCCGAATCGAGCGGCCCGAGCGTCCGGTGGAGCCGGTGGGCGGAAGGAGGCAGGTGGGCCAGGAGCTCGGGGAGGGGGGAGCCCTCGGGCAGCTCCTCACGGCGGTAGGTCAGGAGGGTCGACACGCGACCCGGCGGGGAGGCGGCCAGGTCCGCCAGCACCTCGATCGTCTGAGCGTCGGCCCGGTGCAGGTCCTCCAGGACCAGCACGAGCTCGCCCACCGCACCCAGCACCTCGCGGACGGCCCGGGTCACGAGGTGGCCCCGCATCCGCCGGTCCTTCCCGGGCTCGATGGGCGGCGGCAGGACGCGGGAGAGCTCGGGGAGCAGGGGGCGGAGCACCCCGCAGACGGGGCTCAGCTCGGGGAAGGAGGGGCCATCGGCGAGGCCGCGCAGCGCCTCGACGATGGCCCCGAGGGGGAACGGCTCCGCCACCGCGGCGCAGTGGCCCACGAGGAAGCGCCGCGCCTCGAGCTCTGGACGGCCGAGGAGCTCGAGCACCAGCCGGCTCTTCCCCACCCCGGCCTCGCCCTCGAGCACCAAGAGGGACGGCGGGCGACGCAGCGCGTCGACGAGCTCGCGGAGCTCTCGTGTCCGCCCGCACAGTTGCGCCCCGGGGGGGACGGCCGACCCGGCCGGCGTCATCGCGTTCTCCGCGGCATCCGGACATCGTATCCGAAGGCGGGCAACGCGGTCCTATCCGTACACCTTCCGGGGGAAGACGTCCGCCGCGGAATCGACGCGGTCGAGGATCAGGAGCCCGTCGAGGTGATCGAGCTCGTGCAGGAGGGCCCGGGCCTCGAACCCCTCCATCTGGTAGACGCGCCGCGTCCCGTCCGGCTCGCTCCCCCGGACCACGGCGCGGACGGCACGACGCACGTTCGCGGTGAGGTCGGGGACCGAGAGGCAGCCCTCACGCAGCACGTCCTCCGCCCGCACCTCGACCAGGACCGGGTCGAAGAGGACGACGAGGCCGTGGCTGCTGGTCGCCCTCCGGTGGCCAGAGACGTCGAGGCAGAAGGCGCGCACGGGAACCCCGATCTGCGGGGCGGCCAGGCCCACCGTGGCCGGACCGGCCCGCATGGTGTCCACGAGATCGTCGGCGAGCCGACGATGCTCCACCGCCGGCTCGCCGACGACCTCCGCCGGGCGCTTCAGGATCGGGTCGGGGTACCGGACGACCGGGCGGACGGCCAACGCTAGAGGGTCTCGACCTCGATCGGGCGGAGCGTGACGTCCACCTCGAGCTCCCGGGCCCGGTCCTCGACGAGGCGGGGGAGATCCTCGTCCCCCTCGGGCACCTGGACCTCGGCCACCATGGCGTAGACGGGCTGCTCCTCCCCCACCAGCCGGCACGAGAGGTTCGTGACGTTCACGCCGCGCTCGGCCAGCAGCCGGGCGATGCCGGCCACGATCCCCGGACGGTCGGACCCGTAGACGACGAGCGCGTGCGTGGCCTGCGGGCGGCCCGGGGCCCCGGCCTCGACGTCGGCCGCGGTGACCGTGACCCCGAGGGACTCGACGGCGTCCCGGAGGGCCGCCTCCACGTCGGCCGCCGGCACCGGCGCGTCCACCACGAGCATCATCGTGAAGTGGCCCCGCAGGATCGTGGAGGCCACGTCCTCGAGGTTCCCCCCGAGGTCGCGGATCGCCTCGGTGACCCCGGCCACGATGCCGGGCCGGTCGGCCCCGATCGCGGTGACGGCCACGTGCCCCACGTCAGGCCCTCCGCAGGCGGGCCAGCGTCCGCTCCCGCCCCAGCAGCTCAAGCGACTCGAACAGCGGGGGCGACACGAGCGTGCCGGTGGCCGCCGCCCGCACCGGCTGGAACGCCCTCTTCGACCCCAGCTCGCGCTCCTTCTTCAGGGCCCGGAGCACCTCCTCGATCGTCCCGGCCGTCCACTCGCCCAGCGCCTCGAGCCGGTCGGCCACGTCGCGCAGGTAGTCCTCGCTCCCCTCGATCTGCGTCCGCGCCTTGTCGTCGGGCACCGGCTCTTCGAAGAGGAACCGGAGCAGGCCCACCGACTCGCTCAGCAGCTTCATCCGCTCCTTGACCAGCGGGACGGCCTCCAGGACGACGTCGCGGTCGGCGCTCACCCCCTCGTCCTTCATCACGCCGGTGATCAGGTCTGCCAGGCGTTCGTCGGACGACTCCCGGATGTAGTGGCCGTTCATCCACTCGAGCTTCTCTCGGTCGAACGCCGCGGGGTTGTGGCTGACCCGGGACAGGTCGAACCGCTCCACGAGCTCGTCCCGGGTGAAGAAGGTGGTGTGGTCGTCGTAGGACCAGCCGAGCAGGGCCAGGTAGTTCACGAGGGCCTCGGGGAGGAACCCCTCCTCCCGGAACCGCTCCACCGCCACCGAGCCGTGGCGCTTGGAGAGCGGGGCACGATCCGGTCCCACGATCAGCGGCAGGTGCGCGTACTCGGGGATCCGCTCCGAGCCCAGCGCCTCGAGAAGCAGGATCTGCCGCGGGGTGGACGAGAAGAGGTCTTCGCCGCGGATCACGTGCGTCATCTCCATCGTCCAGTCGTCCACGGCCGCGGCCAGGAGGTAGGTGGGCAGGCCGCTGCTGCGGAGGATCACGAAGTCGGTGACGTCGGGGCCGCGGAACGTGGCCTCGCCCCGGACGAGGTCGGTGAACGTCACGTCGCGATCGGGCGTGGCGAAGCGGATCGCGGACGGCCGCCCCTCTCGCTCGAAGGCGGCGCGCTCCTCGTCCGTGAGCCGCCGGCACCGCCCGTCGTACCCCGGCCGCTCGCCCCCCTCCAGGGCCTCCTTCCTGCGCTCCTCCAGCTCCTCGGGGGTGCAGTAGCACGGGTAGGCGTCGCCCTGCTCGAGCAGGCGGTCGGTCATCTCGCGGTACAGGTCCAGCCGCTCCATCTGGCGGTACGGGCCGTGGGGACCCCCCACCCCGGGCCCCTCGTCCCAGTCGATCCCCAGCCAGCGGAGCGACTCCTGGACGCCGGTGATCGCCTCGTCGGTGACGCGCTCCTGGTCGGTGTCCTCGATCCGGAGGATCATCACGCCGCCGTGGTGACGGGCGAACAGCCAGTCGAACAGGGCGGTGCGCGCGTTGCCCACGTGCATCTCGCCCGAAGGGGCGGGGGCGAAGCGCACACGGACCGTC
>DASUTZ010000078.1:0-5756 GCA_036374295.1 Actinomycetota bacterium | reverse complement strand
TATGCCTCGGAGTCGTCCAGCGGAACGCGGACGAGAGCGTCACGTGGGTTCACTCTTACGTGAGCCGGGACAAGAAGAGGACGTTCTGCATCTACGACGCGCCCAGCCCCGAAGCGATCAGGAAGACGGCTCTCCGGAATGGTTCAGCCTGTCCACGGAGCCGCAGGACCTTCAAGACGGTCCCCTCCTCGTCCCACAGTGGCGTTGCTCCTCTGACCGTGGTGGCTCAGCGGTCCACAACGGCGAGACCGTCCCCCTGAGACCGGTTTGCTCGGTGCCGCGTCGGAATAGGTCCCACCAACCTAGCCCGATCGAGTCGGGGTAGCCTCCTGCTCGTGACGGCCTGTCAGACGTGCGGGGCGGAGAACGCCGACGGTGCCCGGTTCTGCCAGGCGTGCGGCTCGGCGCTGACACTCGAGGATGCCGAAGCCCGGCAGCGCAAGATCGTCACCATCCTGTTCTCCGACGTGGCCGGGTCCACTTCGCTCGGCGAGCGGCTGGACCCCGAGATGCTCCGCCGGGTCATGGCCACCTACTTCGATCGCATGCGGGCGGTGCTCGAGCGGCACGGCGGGACCGTGGAGAAGTACATCGGCGATGCCATCGTGGCCGTGTTCGGCATCCCCGAGCTGCGGGAGGACGACGCCCTCCGGGCGGTCCGGGCCGCCGAGGAGATGCGCGCCGCCCTGAAGGAGGTCAACCGGGAGCTCGGCGAGCGGTGGGGGGTGGCCATCGAGGCCCGGACCGGCATCAACACCGGGGAGGTCCTGGCCGAGGAGGCCCGCCCCGACTTCCCCCTCACCGCGGACGCCGCCAACCTCGCCGCCCGCCTGGAGCAGGCGGCGGAGCCGGGGGAGATCCTGCTGGGAGAGACGACGTACGGCCTGGTCCGCGACGCCGTCGACGCGGAACCCGCGGGTCCCCTGGAGCTCAAGGGCAAGAGCGTTTCCCAGGCGGCGTGGCGCCTGCTGGGCGTGGGCCCGGAGGCCCGCGGGATCGCCCGCCGGCTCGACTCCCCCATCGTGGGCCGGGACCGGGAGTTGGCCCTTCTCCAGGAGGTCTTCGACTCGGCGGTCCAGGAACGCGCCTGCCGACTGGTCACCGTGGTCGCCCCGCCGGGCGTGGGGAAGTCCCGCCTGGCCGCCGAGGTCCTCGAGCGAGTGGAGGGCCGGGCCACGGTCCTCCGGGGCCGGTGCCTCCCCTACGGGGACGGGATCACCTACTGGCCGGTGGCCGAGGTCCTGCGGGAAGCCGCGGCCATCACCGATGCCGACCCGCCGGCCGAGGCTACGGCCAAGATCGCCGCCCTCCTCGGGGACACCGCGGAGGCCGCGGCGAGGGCCGAGCGGCTCGGCTCTGCTCTCGGCCTGACCGACGCCCCGGCGCCGCCCCAGGAGATCTTCTGGGCGTTCCGCCGGCTGGTGGAGACCATGGCCCGGGACAGGCCCGTGGCCATCGAGTTCGACGACATCCACTGGGGGGAGCCCACGTTCCTCGACCTGCTCGAGTACCTGGCCGGGTGGAGCACCGGGGCGCCCATCTTCGTCCTCTGCGAGACCCGCCCCGAACTGTTCGACACCCGGCCCGGGTGGGCCACGGGGATCGAAGACGCCACCACGGTGCGGCTGGAGCCCCTCGACGACGACGACAGCGAGCGGCTGATCGAGAACCTCCTGGGCCCGGCGCCTCTCCCGGATACGGCGCGGTCGAGGATCCGCCACACGGCGGAAGGGAACCCGCTGTTCGTGGAGGAGATCCTGCGGATGCTGGTGGACCAAGGGCTCCTGCGGCGCACCGACGCGAGGTGGGAGGCCGCCGGCGACCTGTCCTCGATCGCCGTCCCCCCCACGATCAACGCCCTCCTGGCGGCCCGGTTGGAACGTCTCTCCCGCGAGGAGCGGGCGGTGATCCACCGGGCCTCGGTGGTCGGCAAGGTCTTCTGGTGGGACGCCGTGGCCGAGCTGTCGCCTGCTCCGGCACGCTCGGCAGTCGGGAGCCACCTCCAGTCGCTGGTCCGCAGGGAGCTGGTCCGTCCCGAGCCGTCCCGGGCCGGCGGCGAGGACGCCTTCCAGTTTAGCCACATCCTGATCAGGGACGCCGCCTACGCGGGGGTGACCAAGGAGCTCAGGGCGGAGCTCCACGAGCGGTTCGCCGAATGGCTGGAGCGTCGGCCCACCGCGGGCGTGGAGCCCGAGGAGCTGATCGGCTACCACCTGGCCGAGGCCTATCGCTACCGGACCGAGCTCGGCCTCCTCGATGACCACACCGGGGATCTGGCCCGACGGGCCGCGGAGCTGCTCGGTTCGGCGGGAGAGCGAGCCCTGGACAGGAGCGACATCCCAGCGGCCATCTCGCTGCTCTCCCGGGCCACCGACCTATTCGAGCCGAACGACGTGAGGCGCATCGAGCTCCTGATCGACCTGGCCCAGGCCCTTTACGAGTCGGGGGAGGGGCACCGGGGCCGGGCGGCGCTGGACGATGCCCACTCCCGGGCACGGGAGCATGGCGACGAGCGCTTGGCGGCCAGGGCCAGGATCGGCCGCCTGCACACTCGCGCCGAGGTCGAGCGCGGCCATGGGGAAGACCGGGAGGAGGCCCATCGGGCAATCGAGGTCTTCGCCCGGCACGGAGACCACCGCGGCCTGGCCCGTGCCTGGGCGCTCATCGCGTGGGCCGAGTGGCGGGGCCGCCGGGCCGCCGAGGTGAGAGTGGTCTCCGAGCGGGCCCTTGAGCACGCCCGCCGGGCGGGGAGTCCCCGCGATGTGGCAGCCAGCGTCTACCTCCTAGGCGCGGCGCTGGCCCACGTCCCCGGACCGGTTGAGGACGCCGCCCGCCGGGCGGAGGAGGTCATCGAGGAGGAGCGAGGGAACAGGGAGGTGGAGGCCTACCTTGTTCACGGCCTCGTTCACCTCCGGGCGTGGGCGGGACGGTTCGACGAGGCCCGTCGACACGCCGACCGGTACCGGTCCATCCTCTTGGAGAACGGCCAGGAGGCCCTGGCCTGCGACGCCTCGGAGGCCGCCGCCGACGTGGAGCTGTGGGCCGGGGACGCCGAGGCGGCCATCCGGATCCTCACCGAGAACCAACGCCGGTTCGAGGAGCTCGGGGTGGACGATCCCGCCCTGTTCCCCTTCCTGGCCAGGGCCTTCGTCGCCGCCGGGCGCTTCGAGGAAGCGGAGCCGTGGGCCGTCAAGGCGGTGGAGGCGCACCATGGCCTATGGAGACCGATCGGCCAGGCGCAGCTGGCGCTGGTCCGGGCCCACCAGGGCCGGGCCGAGGAGGCCGAGGCCCTGGCCCGGGAGGCCGCGGGGGCCTTCGAGGGGACCGACTTCCTGATCTTCCGGGGGCAGACCCTGGTGGCCCTGGCCGGCGTCCTCCGCGCCCTGGGTCGTGCCGATGAGGCGAGTCAGGTCGCGCGGGAAGCCATCAAGCTGTTCGAGGAGAAGGGTGCAGCGGCGCTGGCCGACCACGCCCGCCGGGCCCTGTCCTGATCGTAGGGCTAGGCGCGCCTTCCGATCAAGTCACCCTGGAGGAGGTCAGGTGGGCGCGGGACTCGCAACTTCGTCCACTTCGACGCACTGGACGCGAAGGTAGGAATCATCCTCGGCTTCCCCGGAGCCCCATCGCTGCCAGGGCATCGGCGACCTCGATCCTGACATCCTCTCGATTGGTCAGGACCACGACGACGGAGGCGTCCTCAACGAAGCACATCGCCCACGCTGAGTACCCAACTTGAGGGCGGCCCCTCGGACGCCGGAGCCGCCTGTTGAGCCATCTACCTGCGGTTTCTCTCGTTGCGCGGGCTGGATTTGAACCAGCGACCTCTGGGTTATGAGTCGTGCATTCCCGGGTTCTCTGAGGCATATCCGCTGCTCACGGGTCATCTGAGGTCGGCTCGGGTCGCCTGAGGTCTCGTCACTTGGGCAAAACTCGGGCAAAAGCCGAGGCCAGTGCCACTTCCAGTTCAAGGACTAGAAGGCAACGAGGGCTGCACATGATGGCACCAGGGCTGGCGGAGGTTCCAGCCAGCCTCGCGATTTCGGCCGTACTGTTCAGCTCGAACAGATCGTACCGAGCTCAGGCCTCTGATCTCCCTCCGGCAAGCGCGCGGCAACCCTAAGGGCCATGTCGCCGCCCAAGCACGAGCTTGACGGGCTCGATGCCCCAAGACGACAAGCGTCCCTGCATCACGTGCACGAGCTCGTCGAGGCGGTCGAGGTTCGCCGAACCCAGATCGATCCACCACTCGATGGTGGGGAGGCCATCGTGGTCGAATCCTAGCTCCGACATGTTGTGGATAGGTGCGTCATAGCGCCCCACCTCGCGCTCGTACCACTCGAGGACGACCGTCTGCAGGTCCTCCTGCTCTTGCTCGGAGAGCACCCTGTCCGTGTATAGGGCGCACTCAACGTCGGGCGGTTCGAAGAGCGGCGTGTACTCGACCTGCATCACTCGATCACCCTGTGGGGCATGTCGGACGGATACGTCCTGCCTGGGCGCCCGGGCAGGAGGAGGGGCCGCAGGTACTCCTTCAGGGCGCGGAGGTCATCGTCGGTGACGAGGTGCAGGTCCTCGGTGAGCTGGAGGTAGACGAGCTCGCTCCGGCCCTCGGAGAGATCCTCGACCAGGAAGCACGGAGCCTCACGGCGCACGCGCTCCATCCCGATGAGGCCTTGACCCGATCACGTCGGCGTCGGAGAAGGCTGTGTCCGCGTAGAGCTCAGTTGACCACGAAGGTGAGCAACCTCAAATCCTGAGAGCTGAGCGTTACGCGAAGCGAACGGGCTCGGCCTGCCACCCCCTTACTCCCATACTGCGAAGAAGTCGACGAGCACGCTGAGAAACGAATAGGAGTGGATAGGGAACGAGCAGCCCTCGACGATCCCCCACTAGGGACCGAGAACGTACGAGATCGCTTCCGTCCCATGATCCGCCAATTACCTGAACCTGAGACAGTAGGTTCAGCCCGGCGATGTGCCCGATCGGACAGATCGACGACTGGGACTCATCGAAGGGATCCTCCCCAAAGCGAGTCGATGGGCCGATCTCAAGCTCGGATGTGACTGATACTTGTACCCATCCCTCAATGATCTCGGCCGAGGGGGAGCATCCCTTGATGGGGAGGGATCGAAGTCCTCGTAGACTCTCATTGGCGAAACGATCGGACACCGAGGCAGGCATCAGGTTTTCATCCGCGATGGTCCTGGCAAGGCGCATGCTCCGAGGGAGTCGTCTAGGATCGAGATGGAGAGTGGAGACTTGTCGCCGACCAGCGCCACAGAACTCACACGCTCGCGCCTCGTCGTACTTCGTACCGCACTCTTCTCCCGCGGGTTCCAGCACCGTTGTGATTGTGAGAAGCAGTAGATCGGCTGCCTCCAACTCAGCCTTTGTGTAGGTCCTCCGAGAAGCCCAGGCCGTGAAGAAGGCCCGGCCCTGCGCTCGAAGGTGGCGATCGATCTGCCCTATCCGTTCGAAGAGGGGGGAAGGCACTTCCACCTCGAGCTTCCGGACGCTGTCACCCAATCGAGTCCCAACATCCTCGGGGAGATACCTCCGAGCATGCTCCTCTGGAATTCGGAATTCGATCCTGTCTCTCAAGACGAGTGCTTCCCGCGTCAAGGAAGAGGATACTTCGAGTACACCTGCCTCATAAGCTCCGAGAGTCTCTGCGGAGTTGGCCTCGCGCTGCCATAAGGATGTAGCCGCCGGAACTCATTGGTGATCAGCTGATGATAGGCCGCGTCTATAGGGAC
>DASUTZ010000077.1:0-7998 GCA_036374295.1 Actinomycetota bacterium | reverse complement strand
GTCCAACCGCCGTCTGACCGTCAGCGGGATCACTCCCGAAGTGTGACGAGAGGAGAGGATCCTCGCGCGGTACGAAGGACCTCTCCTCGTCGGGACCTTTCCCGGATGCTACCAGGGGGTCGCGGGCGGGCGGGGCCGATCAGCCCCGCCCGCCCGCGACCCGGAACGCCTCCGGTGAGCGCTGCAGCCGCTGCATCGCCAGGATCCCCAGCGCGGGGCCGATCGCCAGCATGGCGAACGCCCACCACCACGAGAGGGCGTCGCGGACGATCGGCACCAGCCAGATCGTGGCCACCGTGAGCGTGAAGCCGAGCGCCGTCTGGAGCGTGACGGCCGTGCCCACGTAGGCGGTGTTCGCCGTCTCCGTGACCGCCGCCGAGAACTGGGCCGAGTCGGCCACCACGGTGATGCCCCACACGATCCCGACGGCTAAGATCAGCCACGGCGATCGCTCGAACAGCAGGCCGATCGTCAGCGCGCTGGCCCCGCTGATCGCCATCGCCGCACTCGTCGTCCGGGACCGTCCCCACCGATCGCCCAGGATCCCGGCGATCCAAGACCCGATCGCCCCCGAGCCGATGACCGCGAAGGTCGCCAGCGGCGCGAAGACGGTTGCGTCCCGGCCCGCGGCCTCCAGGGACTCCGTGAGGAAGACGACGAACCACGCCCACATCGCGAACAGCTCCCACATGTGCCCGAAGTAGCCGAACGTGGCCAGCCGCACGCCTCGGTTCCGGAACACGCGCCCCGCCTGCCTCGGGTCGAAGACGGCGCGGGGGAAGGGGAAGGGCCCGTCGTCGACCATCCACCGGGCGATCGCCCCGCCCGAGGCGGTGAGGACCGAGGTGACGACGATCACCGTCCGCCACGAGAGGCCTCCCAGGCCGTTGATGAGGTGCGGCATGGCGGAGCCCAGGGTGATGCCGGCGACGAGCACCCCCAGCGCGTAGCCGCGTCCCTCCCGGTACCAGGTGGCGATCACCTTCATCCCGGGCGGGTAGACGCCTGCCAGGAAGAAGCCGGTCAGGAATCGGAGAGGGATCCCCAGGGTCGCGTCGCTCGCAGCGACGAGGCCCAGGTTCGCGAGCGCGGCGCCGAAGCCGGAGACCACGATCACCGTTCGAGCCGAGTGGACGTCGGCCAGGTTCAGCACGGCGGAGACGAGAGCGCCGGCCACGAACCCGAGCTGGACCGCGATCGTGAGCCAGGCCGCCGCGGTTGGCCCGAGCGACCACTCCTCCCGGAGCTGGGGGATCACCGCGGAGGCCGAGAACCACGTGGCCAGGCCCAGCACCATTGCCAGCGTCAGCAGCGCGAGGGCCCGACGCCGACCGGGGGCTTCCGTCACTCCTCGGGCGACCTCGACGTTGCCAAGTCGCGGATCTCCTCCACGACCTCGGCGTTGGCCAGGGTGGTCACGTCCCCCAGGTCCCGGCCGTGGGCCACGTCCCGCAGGAGCCGCCGCATGATCTTCCCCGAGCGGGTCTTGGGGAGGTCGTCGGTCAGCACGATCGCGTGGGGCCGGGCGATCTTTCCGATCTTCTCGGCCACGTGCTCGCGCAGCTCGGCGATCAGGGACTCGTCGCCCTCGACGTGACCCTTCAGGGTGACGTAGGCCACGATGGCCTCGCCCACGTCCGGGTCGGGGCGCGAGACCACCGCCGACTCGGCCACGGTGGGGTGATCCACGAGCGCCGACTCGATCTCGTAGGTCGAGAGGCGGTGGCCGGCCACGTTCATGACGTCGTCGATCCGTCCCAGAAGCCAGAAGTAGCCGTCCTCGTCGCGCCTGGCCCCATCGCCCGCCAAGTAGACGGAGGGGCCGTACTTCGAGAAGTACTGCTCCACATAGCGGTCGGGGTCGCCGTGGATCGTCCGGGCCATCGCCGGCCAGGGCCGCTTCAGGACGAGGTAGCCTCCCGCCCCGGACGGCACGCTATTCCCGGCCTCGTCGTAGACGTCGGCCTCGATCCCCGGGAACGGACGCGTCGCCGAGCCGGGCTTCAGAGGCGTGATCCCGGGCAGGGGCGTGATGAGGATCATCCCCGTCTCCGTCTGCCACCAGGTGTCGACGACCGGGCACCGCTCGCCGCCGATGTGCTCCCAGTACCACATCCAGGCCTCGGGGTTGATGGGCTCCCCGACGGTCCCCAGCAGACGCAGCGACGAGAGGTCGTGTTTCCGGGCGTGGTCCGGCCCCCACTTCATGAAGGCACGGATCGCCGTGGGCGCCGTGTAGAAGATCGTCACGTCGTGCTTCGCCACGATCGACCAGAGGCGGTCCTTGCCCGGGAAGTCGGGCGCCCCCTCGTACATCACGCTCGTGGTTCCGTTCGCCAGCGGGCCGTAGACGATGTAGGAGTGCCCGGTGACCCAGCCGATGTCGGCTGCGCACCAGTAGACGTCGGTCTCCGGGTGGATGTCGAAGATCGTGCGATGCGTGGCGGTCACGCCGACGAGGTAGCCGGCGGTCGTGTGCTGGATCCCCTTGGGCTTCCCGGTGGTCCCCGAGGTGTACAGGATGTAGAGGGGGTCCTCGGCCTCCATCGGCTCGGCGGGGCACTCGGCGCTCTCGGCCGCGATCAGCTCGTCGTACCGGAGATCGCGCCCCTCACGGAACGGCACCTCCTCGCCCGTGCGGTGGACGACGACGACCCGCTCGATCGACGGCGTCTCGGCCACGGCGTGATCGGCGTTCTCCTTGAGCGGCACGGTCTGGCCCCGTCGCCACCCGCCGTCGGCCGTCACCAGCACCTTGGCCTGGGCGTCGTTGATCCGGTCGCGCAGCGAGTCGGTGCTGAAGCCCCCGAAGACCACCGAGTGCACGGCGCCGATCCGGGCGCAGGCCAGCATGGCCACGGGGAGCTCGGGGATCATCCCGAGGTAGATCGCGACCCGGTCGCCCTTGGCCACGCCGATACGCTTGAGGGCGTTGGCGAAGCGCGAAACCTCCTCGTGGAGGTCGCGGTAGGTGATCGTGCGCTCGTCCCCCGGCTCGCCCTCCCAGTGGTAGGCGACCCGGTCCCCGTGGGCCTCCAGGTGACGGTCGAGGCAGTTCGCGGAGATGTTGAGGCGTCCCCCGTCGAACCACCGCACCCAGGGCGGATCCCAGCGCAGGACCTCGTCCCACGGTTCGATCCAGTCGAGGTGGTTCGCCTGCTCCGCCCAGAAGCCCTCCGGGTCGTCGGCCGCGCGGGCGTAGATCCCTTCGTCCGAGACCACGGCCTGCTCGCGGAAGCCCGGGGGCGCTTCGATCAGCCGGTGCTCCTGGAGCAGAGCTGCGATGTCCTTGCGATCCTCGGTGGCCACGCCCGCCCTCCTCGGACGACGACGCCTCAGTCAACACCCGCGTCGCGCAGCGGGCAACGCGGCGTCACGGGATCTGGCGACGGCGCTCGCAGGATCGGGCTCGATCGCGGCCGGGGCCGCCGATGCAGAGATCCCTTCCCGGGCCCCCATGCAGTCGATCCCTCCCCGGTCCACCCTCGAGGGTGTCCCGGCCGCCGTTGCCGCACATCGCGTCCGAGCCGCCGCGGCCGATCAGCCGATCCCGGCCCCCGAAGCCGAGGAACCCATCCTTCCTCCCCGTCCCCCGCAGGACGTCGTTCCCCTGCGTGCCCACTCTGTTCACCACCCGCCCGAAGCACGACACGAGCTCGTATGCCCCGATGTCGCACGGGCCGCCCAGCGAGCGAGGAACCCCACGCTGATCTGCCGGGAGGCACGCCTCCCCGGCGTTCCGGGCGGGGCTCCCGGGGGGGAGCGCCAGCGTCCTGGTCGGGCCGCCGTTGTTCGCCGGGGGGCGGAGACCGGGGTCCGTCCCCGCGGGGAGGTCACCCGAGGCACCGGTGAGGCTGCAGCCGTTCTGGTCGCGAACGAGGCTCGACCCGAGGGACGTCAGGTCGCCTGCACAGTCGTGGGCTGCGGTGGGAGCGCCGTCCGTGTTCCCGGAGATGATCGTGTTCCGGATCTCCATGGTCGCCCCAGTGTTCAACCGGACGCCGCCCCCGTTCCCGCCCGGAGCCCCGGCGTCGCCGTCGGTGTGGTTGTCATGGATGGTGACGTTGAGCAGCAGAGCGCTCCCGGAGTTGATGCCGATGCCTCCCGCGCTGTTACCGCTCGTGTTCCCGACGACCGTGGTGTTCCGGAGATCCGCGGTGGCCCCGAAGAACAGCATGATCGCTCCCCCCGAGAAGGTGGCTCTGTTCCCCAGGAGGAGGGAATCCGTGATCTTCAAGGTCGACCCGTCGACGGCCCCGGCGGAGGTGTGGGCTATGTTGCCGGCGATCAGGCTGCGGTGGACCTCGACCGTGAACCCCGCGACGCCACCCCCCCCGTCGGCCGCCTCGTTGCCTCGCACCGCGACCTCCCGCAGTCTCACGAGCGCTCCCCAGCCGCGGATGCCGCCGCCGAACGCGGTCGCGCCCCCCGTCTCAACGTGGCCTCCAGTCACCGTCAGGCGACGCAGCACGAAGGTGCCCGAGGACGCGTCGAAGACACGGTCGAGGTCGTTCCCGTCCACGACGCTCCGCCCCATGCCTTCTCCCACGATCGTCAAGGTGTCGGTGACGTCCAGATCGCCCGTGGCGCCGGCCTCCTCGCCTGCTCCGGCCTTCGACAGCTCGACGCGCCCCTTCGGCAGGCGGATGACATCGGGCCCCGGAGACGCGTTGGCCGCGATCACGGCCTCGCGGAGCGAGCACCTGGCGTCGCAGGCGCCCGGCGCGGGATCGCCGAGGATCGTCACCCGGAAGGTGCCGGCGGCCGCCGTGCCCGCTGGGACGAGGAAGGAGGTGCACAACGCGCCGAGGAGCAAGAGGCGAAGGACGGTTCGAGTCATAAGGGCCTCCCGAAGCCGACGACACTTGCGCGATACCTTACCGTTCGATCGCCTCGGAGGGTAGGGGTCCCGGCCGTTGCCGGCTCGTCGCCGCGCGGCTACGCTGTCCGCCATCGTGACGGCCTTCACCGACCGCCTCGCTCGACGCCTCGCCGTGGCGCGCGGCGACGAGCCGGCGGACCTCCTCCTGAAGGGCGGCCGGGTCCTCTCCGTCTTCACCGGGGAGCTGCTCGAGGCGAACGTGGCGATCGCCGGGGAGCACGTCGCCGGCGTCGGCGACTACTCGGACGCCGCCGAGGTCGTGGACTGCTCGGGGCTGATCCTCCTCCCCGGATTCATCGACGCCCACATGCACCTCGAGTCCACGAAGTTGATGGTGGACCAGTTCGCCCGGGCGGCCCTCCCGTGGGGGACGACCACGGTGATCCTCGACCCTCACGAGATCGCCAACGTGTTCGGGCTGGACGGGGTCCGGGCCATCCTGGCCTCCGCCGGGGCGGTTCCCCTCGACTTCTACGTGATGGTGTCATCGTGCGTGCCGGCCAGCGCCTTCGAGTCGAGCGGGGCCACGGTCACGGCGGAGGACATCGCCCGCTTCCTGGCCGAGGAGCCGAGCGCGATCGGCGTGGCCGAGATGATGGACTACCCCTCGGTGGTGGGCGGAGCGCCCGAGGCGCTGGCCAAGATCGAGGCGGCCGGCTCCGGGCACGTGGACGGCCACGCCCCCGGGCTCTCCGGCCGGGAGCTGAACGCGTACCTCGCGGCGGGTGTCGGCTCCGACCACGAGGCCACGACCCTGGACGAGGCGATGGAGAAGCGCCGGCTGGGGATGTGGATCCTGATCCGAGAGGGCTCGGCGGCGCGGAACCTCGAGGCGCTGGCCCCGATGGTCATGGAGCACGGCCCGACGAACTGCTGCCTGTGCACCGACGACCGCGAGCCGGATCAGCTTCTGCGCGAGGGCCACATCAACGACGTGATGCGCAAGGCGGTGGCGCTGGGGATCCGCCCGGCCGACGCGGTCGTCATGGGAACCCTCAACGCCGCCCGGTACCACCGCCTGCGCGAGCACGGGGCCGTGGCGCCCGGCTACCTGGCCGACGTCGTGGCCGTGGAGGACCTCGAGGCGTTCCGACCGGTCAGGGTGTGGAAGCGAGGGCGGCTCGTGGCCGAGGACGGCGAGGCCGTGGGGATCGCGGAGGTCGACGCGCCCGACTGGATGCGGGGCAGCGTCCGCGTCCCGAGCCTCACGGCCGACGACTTCAGCGTGAGCGCGGACGGTCGAGTCCGGGCCATCGGGGTCCGCGACGGGTCGATCGTCACGGACGCGCTCGTCGTGGATCCAAGGACCGAGGACGGCCACGCGGTGTCCGACGTCGACCGGGACCTGGCCAAGGTGGCCGTCGTGGAGCGGCACAGGGAGACGGGCCGCATCGGCCTGGGCTTCGTGCGGGGCTTCGGCCTGCGGCGCGGGGCGCTCGCCTCGACCCACGCCCACGACGCCCACAACGTGGTGGTCGTGGGCGTGGACGACGCCGACATGGCGGCGGCGGTGAACCGGCTGGTCGAGATCGGCGGCGGGCAGGTCGCCGTGGCCGGAGGGGAGGTCGTGGCCGAGGTGCCGTGCCCCATCGGGGGGCTGCTCTCGGACCTCCGGGCCGAGGAGGTCGCCGCGGCGTTCGAGGGCCTGGAGCGCTCGGCCCACGAGCTCGGCGCGACGCTCGCCTCCCCCTTCATGGCGATGTCCTTCCTCGCGCTCTCGGTCATCCCCGAGCTGAAGATCACCGATCGGGGGCTCGTCGATACGGTCAGCTTCGAGCTCGTGCCGCTCGAGGTCTGATGACCTCCTTCCTGAGGAACCCCCTCCGCGAGGACTTCGACCCCGGCCCGGAGCCCGACCCGCGACCGTTCCACCGGAAGCTCCCCGGGTACGAGCCCTCCCCGCTCCGCGAGGCGCCCTCGATCGCCGAGCGGCTGGGCGTGGGGAAGGTTTGGGTCAAGGACGAGTCGAGTCGTCTCGACCTCCCAGCGTTCAAGATCCTCGGGGCCTCGTGGGCCACGTACCGGGCGCTGGTCCGGCGGCTCGGCGAGGAGCCCGAGTGGGAGACGATCGATGAGCTCGCGGAGCGGTTCGAGCCCCTCAAGCCCCTGGCCCTGGCCACGGCCACCGACGGCAACCACGGGCGGGCCGTCGCCCGGATGGCGCGGTGGCTGGGGCTCGAGGCTCGGATCCTTGTCCCGGCGGGGACCGTCCCCGCGCGCATCGAGGCGATCGAGGGCGAGGGAGCTGAGGTCGAGGTCGTGCCGGGGACGTACGACGACGCCCTGCGCCGGGCCGCCGAGCTCCAGTCGCGCGCGGTCGAGGTCGTGCCCGACACCGCGATCACCGGGGACGAGGAGGCGCCGAAGGACGCGAGCGAGGGCTACGCCACGATCTTCCGGGAGCTCGACGAGCAGCTTCCGGCCCCGCCCGATCTGCTCCCCGTGCAGATCGGCTCCGGCGCCCTCTCCTCGGCGGCCGTCCGCCACTACCGGCCGGGCGGGCCGCGGATCCTGGGCGTGGAGGCCGAGGCCTCGGACTGCGTCCGGGCCTCGGTGCTGGCCGGCGAGATGGTGTCCCTCCCCGGGCCCCAGACCTCGATCATGGCCGGCCTCAACTGCGGGACGCCCTCGGCCACGGCCTGGCCGCTGATCTCGCGGGGGATCGACGCCTTCGTCGTGGTCTCGGACGAGCGGGCCCGGGAGGCGATGCGCCTGCTCGCGGAGTCGGGGATCGAGTCGGGGGAGACGGGCGCGTCGGGCCTGGCAGGGCTACTCGAGGCCTTCACCGGATCCGAGGAGGCGCTCGACGCCCGGGAGGGCCTCCGGGTCGGTCGCGCCACGCGGGTGCTGGTCCTATCCACCGAGGGCGCGACCGACCCCGAAGCCTACCGCACGATCGTCGGCTGATCCGCTTGCGCCCCACCCCACCGGATTCCTATGCTTCGTGTTGCCTTCCCCGCGCGGAGTGGGCGGCTGGCCCGCGAGCCGCCCTCGGCAACGAAGGAGGGAGGCGCAGTGGCCACCACGAAGCCCTCAGGCGTCCAGACCGGCGCCGTATCCGGGCTCGACCGCTACTTCAAGATCTCGGAGCGAGGCTCCAACCTGCGAACCGAGAT
>DASUTZ010000076.1:0-4960 GCA_036374295.1 Actinomycetota bacterium | reverse complement strand
CGGCGAGAGCATGATCGCGTCGTCGTACCCGGCCTTCAGCGCCTCGATCTTGGCCAGCGAGGAGTTCACGTACTGCCCCGTGCCCTTCGCGCCCGACGGGAGGGCGTTCGAGTCGATCCGTCGCCAGGACGAGATCATGACGCGGGCGCCGTTCTGCAGGGCCTCGTCCCCCAGGTAGGTCCCCCAGCGCCAGGTGACGATGAAGGTGTTGACCGGAGCGTTCAGCGGGTTGAGCCCCATCTCCCCGTAGCCGCGGTAGACGACCGGGCGGACGTAGCAGGCCTCGAGGTCGTTGGCCCGGACGACCTCCTTGCACGCCTCGATCAGCTCCTCGGGCGTGTACGGCACCTCCATCAGGTAGACGGAGGCCGAGTGCGTGAGCCGACGGATGTGGTCGGTGAGACGGAAGATGCCGGGTCCCTGCTTCGTGGCGTAGGCGCGGATCCCCTCGAAGACGCCGGTGCCGTAGTGGAGGGCGTGGGTGAGGACGTGGATCCTGGCGTCGTCCCAGTCGATGAGCTCCCCGTCCATCCAGACCTTCTCGACCGGCGTGATGGGCATCCGCAGTCCTCCCTGGCTTCGGGTGCCCTCAGGGTACATGGCGCCCCGGGGGGCCGACCACCGTCAGAGGCGGATCGAGCGGGCCCGCTGCATCTTCGCCTCGCGGACGATGCGCTCCAGGACGTCCTCGGGGATCGGGCCGTCCACGGCGAGCCCCATCAGCGCCAGGCCCCCCGCCTCCTTCCGACCTACCTCCATCCCGGCGATGTTGATCCCGGCGTTCCCGAGGATCGTCCCCACCGTGCCGATGACCCCCGGGCGGTCCTCGTACAGAAAGAACGCCATGTGCTCGGCCGGGGCCATCTCCACGTCGTCGAAGTCGTAGACGCGGACGATCCGCTCGGCGCCCCGGGGCCCCGCAAGGGTCCCGGCCACCTGAACAGCGCCCGCCTCGGTCTCGGCCGAGACGGCGACGAGGCTGACGTAGTCCTCGGCCTCGAGCCGGCGGGTGTCGCTGATCTGGATGCCGCGATCCCGGGCGATGATCGGCGCGTTGACGAACGAGACGGGCTCGTGGACGACCCCCGACAGCAGCCCCTTCAGCACCGAGAGCGTGAGCAGGCTCGTGTCGTGCTCCGCCACCCGCCCCTGGTACTCGACGTGAACGGCGCCGACGGCCTCCTCGGCCAGGCCCTGGAGGACCTTCCCCAGCCGCTCGGCGAGCGGGAGGAAGGGGCGGGTGAGCTCGGAGACCTCGGCCGCGGCCACGTTGACCGCGTAGGGGACGAACTCGCCCTCCAGCGCCAGCTTCACCATCTCGGCGATCGAGGTCCCCGCCTTGTCCTGGGCCTCCTTGGTGGCGGCGCCCAGGTGCGGCGTCACCACGACGTTGTCCAACCGGAAGAGCGGATGGGAGGTGACCGGCTCCTCGTCGAAGACGTCGAGCGCCGCGCCCGCCAGATGGCCGCTCTCCAGGGCCGCCGCGAGGGCGGCCTCGTCCACGATCCCGCCGCGGGCCGTGTTGACCAGCCGAGCGCCCGGCTTCATCATCCGCAGCTCGCGCTCCCCCAGCAGCCCCTCGGTCTCGGGGATCCTCGGGAGGTGGATCGTGACCACGTCGGCCTGCACCAGGAGCGCGCCGAGATCCGGCATCAGCTCGATCCCCAGCTGCCGGGCCCGATCCTTGGGCACGAACGGATCGAACGCGATCAGCCGCATGCCGAAGGCCAGGGCGCGCTGGGCGACGAGGGTCCCCACTCGACCGAGCCCCAGGATCCCCAGCGTCTTGCCGTTCAGCTCCATCCCCTGGAACCGGCTGCGGTCCCAGTCGCCCGCCCGGAGCGCCGCGTGCGCCTGCGGGATGTTCCGGGCCTGTGCGAGCAGCAGCGCGATCGTGTGCTCGGCCGCCGAGAGCACGTTCGACTGCGGCGCGTTGACGACCATCACGCCGCGCCTGGTGGCTGCCTCGACGTCCACGTTGTCGAGGCCGACGCCGGCCCGGCCCACGACCTTCAGGCGCTCGGCGGCCTCCAGCACCGGGGCGTCGACCTTGGTCTGGGAGCGGACGATGAGGCCGTCGTAGGGCGCGATCGCAGAGGCGAGCCCCTCGGAGGCGAGCTCGGTGCGGACGTCCACCTCGAACGACTCCCGGAGGAGCGACAGCCCCCGCTCGGCCAGCGTCTCGGTGACGAGGACCCTCACGCCCGCGCGAAGACCTCCTCGGCGGCGGCAACCGCCGCCCCCGGCTTCGCCGGATAGCCGAGGTCCATGAGGGTGAGCTCCAGCGCGGCCAGGCACCGCACGATATCGAAGCGATCGTAGTAGCCGAGGTGGCCGATGCGGAACACCTTGCCGGCCAGCGGCCCCTGGCCGCCCGCGATGATGATCCCGTGGTCGGCCCGCATCTTCGCGGGGATCGCCTTCCCGTCCACGCCGTCGGGGACGCGCACGGTCGTGACGGCCCAGGCTCGCTGGGGATGCTCCCCGAACAGGTCCAGGCCGAGGGCCCGCACGCCCTCCTTCGTCGCCGTCGAGAGCAGCTCGTGCCGGCGGAGCACCGCCTCGGCCCCCTCCTCGAGGTAGAGCCGCAGCGCCTCGCGCAGGCCGAGCATCAGCGAGATGGCCGGGGTCCACGGAGCCTCCGGGTTCTCACGCTCGTAGGCGCCCCTGTACGCGGTCCAGTCGAAGTAGAAGCGCGGGTTCGTCGACTCGCGGTGGGCGGCCCAGGCGGCCTCCGAGATCGAGGCGAAGGCGATCCCCGGCGTCGCCGAGAGCGCCTTCTGCGAGCCGCCGATCGCCACGTCGATGCCCCAGGCGTCGGTCTCGAGCGGCACGGCCCCGGCGCTGGAGATCACGTCGAGCGCCGTCAGGGCGCCGGCATCCTTCGCCGCCCTGGCGATCGGCTCCACGTCGTTGATCACGCCCGTCGAGGTCTCGGAGTGCTGGAACAGCACGCCCTTCGTGGGGGCCTCGCCCAGGGCCTCCTCCACGTCCGCGGGGTCGACGGCGCGGCCCCAGTCGTACTCGACCCGACGGACGTCCAGGTGGAAGGCTTCGGCGATCTTGGCGAAGCGGTCGCCGAAGTAGCCGGTCACCGGGACCACGACGCGGTCGCCCGGAGAGAAGAGGTTGGCCACTGCGGACTCGAGCCCTCCAGTCCCCGACGAGGTGAACACGAGGACGTCGGACTCGGTCTTGAGGAGGGCCTTCAGCCCGGCGGTCACCTCGCGGAGGAGCTCGCCGTAGCCGGGGCCCCGGTGGTAGACGAGGGGGCTCCCCTGCGCCAGGTAGACCTCGGGAGGGACGGCGGTGGGGCCGGGGGTCATGGGAATCTCAGGCCGGGTCATGCGCACGCTCCACAGGCTCGGGAGCATCGAGCGTAGCACCCGTCGTCAGCGGGTGACGGCGTCGAGCAGCCGGCGCGAGGCCTCCGCGACCTCATCCACCGCCGCGTCGAACGCCTCGGCGTTCCGCTGCGACGGCTGTCGGAAGCCGCTCACCTTCCGGACGAATTGGAGGGCCGCCTCGCGGACCTCCTCGTCGGGGGCGCGGGGCCCACCGTGCGGCTCGCGCAGCCGCTTGATGCTCCGGCACATCAGAGGATCTCCCTGAGCTGCTCGAACAGCGTGTCGATGTCCGAGGTCGTGTTGAAGAAGTGGGGCGAGACGCGGATCCCGTCACCGCGGGAGTCCACGCAGACGTCGCGCTCGTAAAGCGCCTCGGCCACCTTGGCCGCCTCGGTCCCCACGCCGAGGTTGACCACGCCTCCCCGTGCGTCCCGATCCCGGGGCGTGCGAACGGGGAGGCCCTCGGTGTCCGCGCCCTCGATCAGCGCGTCGGTCAGCTCGCCCTGCCGCTCGCGGATCGCGGCCGGCCCCACCTCGGAGATGATCTCCAGGCCGCCGTGGGCGATGAACGCGACCGGTGCCGGGTGGGTCCCCGTCTCCAGCCGGCGCGCCGTGGGATGACGGTCCAGCTCCAGCGTGAAGCCGAACGGCTCGGCCTGTCCCCACCAGCCGGTGACCGTGGGCTCCAGCGACGGGATCAGCTCGCGGCGCGCGTAGAGGAACGTGAGCCCGGGACCACCGCACAGCCACTTCAGGACGCCCGTGGTGTAGAAGTCGCAGCCGAGGTCGTGGACGTCGACGGGGATGATGCCCGCGCCGTGGAAGTCGTCGACCACCGACCACGCGCCGGCGTCCCGAGCCATCCGGCAGATCTCCTTCGCATCAAGCAGGGCGCTGGACCGGTAGAGGACCCGGTTGATGCAGACGAGGGCGGTGCGCTCGTCGATCGCCTCGTCGAAGGCCTCCAGGGGGACGGTGAGCCCGTCCTCGCTCTCCAGCACGACCACCTCGGCCCCCAGCCGCTCCTGGGCCCGCCACACATGATGGTCGGTGGGGAAGTCGAGCTCGGTCGTGACGATGCGGTTCCGCTCCCCCGAGAGGTCCATGCAGGACGTGATCGTCGACAGCGCCATCGAGACGTTCGTGGTGACGGCGAGCTCGTCGGGGTCGGCGCCGACCAGATCGGCGAAGATCCGCTTCGCCTGCCGCATCTTGGGGAAGACGACCTCGAACCACACGGGCTCGGGGGCTCCCATCTCGGCCCAGGCCTTCACGTACTCGGCCAACTCGGTCTTGGCCCGCCCCGAGACGGGGCCGAGCGACGCGCTGATCAGGTAGGCCTTCTCGCCCACGACGGGGAACTCGGCGCGGTACGCCTCGAACCGGTCCACGGCGCTCAGCCTCTCACAGATCGTCGCGCACGGCCCAGAGCTCGGGGTAGAAACGGCGGTCGAGCGTGGCCTTCAGGTAGCTGACCCCGGCCGATCCCCCGGTGCCCGTCTTCGACCCGATCTGGCGCTCGACCATCGTCACGTGCTGCTGGCGCCACAGCGCGAAGAGCTCGTCGTGGACGAGGAGGTCCTCGGCCAGGCGCCACAGCTCGGGGTAGGCGT
>DASUTZ010000075.1:0-2099 GCA_036374295.1 Actinomycetota bacterium | reverse complement strand
TGTGGCGCCGTCGTCTCCGTCGTCGCCGCACGCCGCCGCGACAAGCACAAGGACCACGAGGATCCCCAAGAACTTGATCCGCCTCATACTCCTCCCCCCTCTGGATGCATCCAGTCCAACTCCTGGGTCGTTGATCTCGTCCTCCTTTCTACGCCTCGCCCGTGGGACCGATGGTCGGTACCTCCACGGGATCGGATCGCCTGCGCTCCCGCAGCAGGTGCTCCACGCCGCGGATGATGCGATCCCCCGAAACCAACATCCCCCCGATGATCACGAGCCCGAAGACGACGAACTGCAGGGCCGTGGGAAGCCCCATGACCCGCATCATCTGGTTGAGCCCGGCCAGGAAGAACGCCGCTGCCCAGGTCGACAGCGGACTGCCGAGGCCCCCCGTCAGCGAGGCCCCGCCGATGACCACGGCGGCGATCGGGCCGAGCAGATAGGGAGCGCCGATCGTGATGCTGGGCGTCCCAAGGAACGCCGCGAGGAGGATCCCCGCAGCCCCGTACAGGACGGCCGCCACCACGTAGGCCGCCACCTGGTTCAGGTTGACCCGGAGACCGGCGATCCAGGCCGCCGTGGGATTGGCCCCGACGACCTGGAACCTGCGGCCGACCGTCGTGAACCTGAAGATCACGATGAGGGCGACCGTCAGGACCACCGACACCCAGAACGTTCTGGTCACGCCGAGGAACCGTCCAGACGTCCACTCGGCGAGCGCTGGAGGGACGGGCGTCTGGATGGCCACCCCCGTGTAGTAGCGGTAGGCGATCCCGCTCACGATCTGCCCGACCGCCAGCGTGACGATCAGCGCGTTGAGCCCCAGGCCCCCGATCAGGATGCCGTTGACGAGCCCCACCAGCGCCACCATCAGGAGCGCCGTGCCGATCGCCGGCCAGAGATGCTCGTCGGACGCCCGACCCACCCCCACGGTGACCACCGCGGCCAGGGTGAAGGACCCGGGCACGCTGAGGTCGATCCCCCCGGTCATGACCACGAGCATCTGACCGAGCGCCGCGATGGCGAGGAACGTGCCGAAGGGAGCGATGGCCCGCAGCCCGGGCGCCCCGAGCGTCGCGGGCGCCCAGATCCACGCCACGATGACGAGGACGAGGATCGCCAGGTACACGGGCATGTAGCGCGAGGCCACCACGAAGGTGGTCACCGCCGACGACGGAGAGCGGCGCTCGGTCTTCACCCCTCGCCCCCGGTCGCTCCTCCCGGGACCGGGCCGGACGCGACGGCCACCCGCTGTCGCGCCCTGGAGGCCAGATCACGCGCCCTCGCCACGTCGGCTTCCAGAACGCCCTCCCGCATCAGCACGCGGCCGCCGACGAAGACCCAGTCGAGGTTGGACGTGTCCATGCCCCAGACCACGGCGCCGATCGGGTCGTTCACCGGGAAGATGTTGGGCCGGTCGGTACGCAGCACGATGATGTCCGCCTGCTTGCCCGGCTCGATCGAGCCGGTCACCCCGCTCAGCCCCGCGACCCGAGCGCCCTCGGTGGTGGCATATCGGATCACGTCCCGGGTGCTCATCAGCTTGGGGAGACCGGCCTTCCCCGCCAGCTTGAGGTCGAAGACGGTCGCGTGCTGGAGCGAGATCGTAGCCCGCATCTGCGCGAAGGCGTCGCCCGGAGCCAGGCGCTCGTGATCGACCCCCAGCCCCGGCCTGATACCGTGATCGATCAGCTGCTGGATCGGCGGGGACCCGGAGCCCTCGGCCATGTCGCTCGAGGGGGACAGCGAGACCGACGCGCCGGAGTCGGCGACCGCGTCGAGGTCCTTCTCGTCCAGGCCGGAGCAGTGGACCAGCGTGACGTCGTCGCCCAGAAGACCCCGGCTCGCCAGGCGGGCCACTGTGCCAGCCGCGGATCCGGACGCCAGGTGACCGTGGATGCGCAGGCCGAGCTCCCGGGCCACCGCCCATCGGCGAGCGAGGCGGTCTGCGTCGAACGGCTCCGCGGAACCGAGCGCGATGGAGGTCGACGGTCCCGCGCGGGGGGCGAGACGGACGAGCCCCTCCAGGAGGGCATCCTCATCGTCCCCGTCTCCGGGGACCTGGACGAACACGGTGCGCAGCCCGGCGTCGGTGTGTG
>DASUTZ010000074.1:0-20674 GCA_036374295.1 Actinomycetota bacterium | reverse complement strand
GCTGCCGCTGTGGCGGCAGCTCGCCGCGACCCCCGCCTCGGTCCGCAGACGCGCCCGGGCCCTGGCCAAGGGCCTGGACGGCGCGGAGGCCGTGGAGGCGGAGACCGTGGTGGGCGGTGGCTCCCTCCCCGGCTACGCCCTCCCCTCCTGGGCCGTCCGGCTCGCGGTGGCCGATCCGGAACGAACCGCGGCCCGCCTGCGCGCCGGCAACCCTCCGGTGTTCTGCCGCGTGGACGAGGACGCGCTCCTCTTCGACCTCCGGACCGTCGAGCCCGCCGACGACGACCGCCTGGCCCGCGCCATCGGCTACGCCCTGGCCCAAGAGGCATGACCGACCCGCTCCATGTCGTGGCCACGGCGGGACACGTCGACCACGGCAAGTCCTCGCTGATCGTCCGCCTCACGGGCATCGACCCCGACCGCTGGGAGGAGGAGAAGCGCAGGGGGCTCACGATCGACCTCGGCTTCGCCTGGTGCGCCCTCCCCTCGGGCCGGGAGATCGGCTTCGTGGACGTCCCCGGCCACGAGCGCTTCATCCGCAACATGCTCGCCGGGATGGGCCCCGTGAAGCTCGTGCTGTTCGTCGTGGCGGCCGACGAGGGGTGGAAGCCGCAGTCCGAGGAGCACCTAGCGATCGCCGATGTGCTGGGCGCGCAGGCGGGGGTCGTGGCCCTGACGAAACGAGACCTGGTGGACGACGCACGGCTGGCGGAGCGGACGGACGACGTCCGGGCGCGGCTCGCCGGCACCGTTCTGGAAGCGTCCCCCGTCGTCCCGTGCTCCGCCACCACCGGCGAGGGGCTGGACGACCTCCGCCGCGCCCTCGACGAGATGGTCGCCGCCGCGCCCCGGCCCGAGGACCGGGATCGCCCTCGGCTGTTCGTGGACCGCTCGTTCACGATCAAGGGATCCGGGACCGTCGTCACCGGGACGCTCACCGGGGGGACGCTCTCCGTCGGCGACGAGGTGGCCCTTCTCCCCTCAGGCGCCCGGACACGCGTTCGATCCCTGCAGACCCACCGCCGGTCGATCGAGGTAGCGCGGCCCGTCTCGCGCGTCGCCGCGAACCTGGCCGGCACCGCCACCGGCGAGGTGGAGCGAGGCGACGCGCTCGTCCGCCCCCGGCAGTGGCGCCCCACGGGCGCGATCGAGGTTCACCTCCGCACCGTCCGCTCGCTGGGCGATCCGCTCACGAACCGTGGGGCCTTCAAGCTGCACCTCGGCTCGGCCGAGCGCGACGCCTCGCTCCGGCTCTACGGGACGCGGGAGCTCGCCGCCGGCCAGGAGACGCCGGCCCGGATCCGGCTCTCCGGCCCGGTCGTGGCCGCCGTGGGCGATCGATTCGTGCTCCGCGAGGTGGGACGGCGCGAGACCGTCGGCGGGGGCGTGGTCCTCGACACCGACCCGCCGCGACGGGCCGACGAGGCGCGCCTCGCCCGGCGGGAGCGCGCCCCGATCGAGGACCTGCCCGCGCTCCTGGTCGCCGAGCGAGGCGGGGTCCGCGTCTCGGAGATCGAGCCCCTCACGGGCGCATCACCCGCGGAGATCAGCGGCGCGACCCGCCTCGGATCGTGGTGGGTGCACGACGAGACGCTGGGGAGGCTCCGCGACGTCGTCTCCGAGGCCCTGGAAGCCCACCATCGGGACCGGCCCCTCCTCCCCGGGATGGACCGGGCCGTGCTCCGGGACCGCCTCGCCATGGCCGACCCATCGCTCGCGTCCCACCTGGAGGCCGACCTCGCCGCGTCGCTGCTCGAGCGGCTGGAGAGCGAGGGCCTCATCGCCCGGGAGGGTCCGCTGCTCCGGCTCGCGGGCCACCGGGTCGCGCTCGGCGCCCGAGAGGAGGAGGCGGGGCGGGTCGTTGCGGCGGTCGAAGCCGGCGAGCCCACGCCGCCCGACGTCCCGACCCTGCTCGAGCACGGCTTCGACCGCGAGCTGATCGACGCGGTCTGCCGGGTGGGGCGTCTGGCTCGGGTCTCCAAGGAGGTGGTCGTGACGCCCGCCTTCCTGGAGCGAGCCGAGCGGGTGGCCCGGGAGCAGGCGGGATCAGGGGAGGGCCTGACGGTCTCCGGCTTCCGTCAGGCGCTGGGGACGACGAGGAAGTACGCCCTCCCCCTGCTGGGATCCTTCGACGAGCGAGGGATCACGCGACGAGACGGCGACGTCCGCCGCCTCGTGGATGGTTGAGCACTAGATCTCGACCGTCAGCTCGACCTCGACGGGAACGTCGAGCGGGAGGGAGGGGCATCCTACGGCGGCGCGCGCGTGCTTGCCCGCCTCCCCGAAGACCTCCACGAGGAGATCGCTGGCGCCGTTCCCCACCTTGGGCTGGTCGGTGAAGTCCGGGGCCGACGCCACGAACACCCCGACGCGCAGCACCTGCTTCACGGCGTCGAGCGAGCCGAGCTCGTCGCGGAGCGCCGCGAGCGCCTGGAGCGCGCACCGTCTGGCGAGCTCGACGCCCCGCTCGAGGGAGACCTCGGCCCCCATCTTCCCCGTGACGATGGGAGCGCCGTCCTCCATCGGGACCTGGCCCGAGACGAAGGCGATCCCGGGGCCGCGCTTCACCGGGACGTAGGAGGCCACCGGCGCGGCGGCCGGCGGCAGCTCGATCCCCAGCTCCTGCAGGCGTTCCTCGATCACGTCATCCGGCCTGCCGGGTCCCCTCGCGCTCCCGGATCAGGGCCCTGCGCTCGACCTCGTTCAGGCCGCCCCAGATGCCGTGGGGCTCACGGGTCCTGAGGGCGTAGTCGAGGCACTCGAGCCGGACGGGGCAGCGCACGCAGAGCGCCTTGGCCTTCGCCTCGCGGGCCTCCTTCTCGTCCTTCCGCTCGAAGTAGTTCGGCGCGAAGAAGACGCTGGAGTCCTCGCCTCGGCAGGCGGCGCGGTACTGCCACCCCATCACCCACTCGTTCATCACGGTTCGGTCCCTCACCAGTTCTTCGTATGGAAACGCCTCGGCGGTTCGCTGCGTTTCTCCCCCGGCCGAGGCGACCCCGTTTCTCCAATTTCACCTGTGGAAATGTCCTTGGGCGCAGGGTATCAGGGGTCCCGGAGCGTTTGTCAAGCCCCGATTCGGCGGCGGCGTGGGGCGGCCGGGGGAGGCCCCCTCGGCCCCATCCGGATCGGGGCGCGGGTCTATCATCGAGGCGCATGGACCTATCCGAGGAGACGTTCGAGCGGGTCTTCCAGACCGCTCGGGCCCTGGGGGAGGGGACCAGGTTCCGCATCTTCCGGCGGCTGTGCGGCGCCGCCCCGGAGCCGGTCTCGGTCCGCGACCTCACCGAGAGCTTCGACCTCCACCCCAACGCGATCAGGCAGCACCTGGCCCGGCTGGAGCAGGCCGGGCTCGTGACATCGAGCCCCCGACGCGAGGGCGGGGCGGGTCGACCCCGCCGCGTCTACCTCGCCACGCCCGAAGGGCTGAGGGTGGGCGCCACTCGGGGAAGCCCGGGCGCGCTGCTGGCGGTGCTCGAGGAAGCCCTACAGGCCCTGCCCGCCGACCGCGAGACGCTGGTCGAGTTCGGCCGCGCATGGGGCCGCGCCTGGGCCCGGCATCGCCGGAGCGAGAGCGGCCCCACGCGCGGCCGACGGGCCAGGGCTGAACTGCTCGCCACCGAGCTCGCCATCTGGGGCTGGGAGCCCACCACCGACCGCCACAACGGGACGATGAGCGTCGCGACGGGACGATGCCTCTTCCGGGGGGCGTCCCCCGGGAGCAACGGCCGCTGCTGCGCGCTGGAGGAGGGGTTCCTCTCGGGGCTGGCCGAAGGCCTGCTCGAGGGCCGGGCCACCGTCGCGCTCGACGGCTGCCGGCTCGCCCTCTCGGTCTAGGCCTCCTCCTCGGGCTCCGCCTCCCCGGCCACGCCGGCCTCGCGGAGCGCCCTCCCGATCTCCTCGGGATCCCCGCCGCCCTCCTCGATCACCGGCCTGGCCCGCTCGAAGAAGCGCAGGAGCTCGATGGGGATCGGCAGGACGAGCGTCGAGTTCTTCTCGGCGGAGACCTCGGCCATCGTCTGGAGCAGCCGGAGCTGGTAGGCGATCGGGTGCCGCGCGATCACGCTGGCGGCCTCGGACAGCTTCGCCGCCGCCTGGAACTCGCCCTCGGCGTTGATGACCTTCGCCCGGCGGATCCGCTCGGCCTCGGCCTGGCGGGCCATGGCCCGCTGCATGTTGTCGGGGAGGTCCACGTCCTTGATCTCCACGAGCGTGACCTTGACCCCCCAGGGCTCGGTGAGCTCGTCGATCACCGTCTGGAGCTCATCGTTCAGTCGCTCGCGCTCGGCGAGCAGGTCGTCGAGCTGGGCCTTCCCCAGCACCGACCGGAGCGTCGTCTGGGAGATCTGCGACGTGCCCACGAGGTAGTTCTGGATCTCCACCGTGGCCCTGATCGGGTCCACCACATGGAAGTAGCAGACGGCGTCCACGCGCACGGTGACGTTGTCCCGGGTGATGACGTCCTGGGGCGGGACGTTCATCGTCACCGTCTGGAGGTTCACCTTCACCACCCGGTCGATGATCGGGATGATGAAGAAGAGCCCCGGCCCCTTCGGCGCCGGCAGGACCCGGCCCAGCCGGAAGATCACCCCTCGCTCGTACTCCTGCACGATGCGGATCGCCGCCATGATCAGCAGCACGACGACCCCCAGGATCACGAGGAGCACGATCATGCCTGTGCTCATGCCTCACCCTCCCTCACTCCGGCGGTCTCCTTCTGCTCCTCCCGCTGCACGAGCAGCAGGAGGCCGTCCACCCGGCGCACCCGGATGCGGCTCCCCTCCGGGATCGGCTCACCCAGCGCCCGAGCCTTCCACAGCGCTCCCTTGACCCAGACGTGCCCCTCGGGATCGAGGTCTGCCCTGGCCTCGCCCGTCAGGCCCACGAGTCCCTCCTGCCCGGTCATCGAGGCCCTCCGCCGGGCCCGCCAGGCGGCGGTCATGGCGAAGCCGAAGAACAGCACGCTCCCGATCAGCAGGCCCACGATCACCCACGGCGAGATGCGGAACTCGGGCGAGGCCCCCGCGAACAGCAGGAACCCCCCGATGCCGAAGGCGAGCGCGCCCCCGATCGTGAACACCCCCAGGCCCTGCACGAAGACGTCGATCGTGAACAGCACGAGGCCCAGAAGCACCAGGATCAGGCCGGCCAGGTTCACCGGGAGCACGGCCAGCGCGTAGAAGGCGAGGACGAGCGCGATCGCCCCGCCCACCCCTGCGATCCCGAACCCCGGCTGGCTGATCTCGAAGATGATCGCCCAGAACCCCAGCGTCAGGAGGAGGAAGGCCACCGTCGGGTTCGAGACCGCGTGGAGGATCTGCCGCAGCAGCCCCATCTGATGGAACCGGATCTCGAGGGGCTGGTCCTCGGTGGCAACCGTGACGAGGGTCTCGGTCCCCCGGTCGGTCTCGACCTCACGCCCGTCGAGCTGGGCCAGCAGGTCGGTGAGCGACGGCGAGAGCACCTCGACCACCTCGCGATCCGCGGCCTCCTGGGCCGAGAGCGACTCGCTCTCTCGGACGGCCGCCTCCGCGAAGTCGGTGGGGCGCCCGCGACGCTCGGCCAGGCTCCGCAGGAACTTCGCCGCGTCGTTCACCGCTTTCTCCTCGGCCGCGTCGGGCGTCTCGCCGCCTCCCAGGTTCACGGGGTGCGCCGCCCCGATGTTCGTGGCGGGAGCCATCGCCGCGATGTGCGAGGCATAGACGAGGAAGACCCCCGCCGACGCGGCCCGGGCCCCGGGGGGACCCACCCACACGGCCACGGGGACCTCCGAGGCGAGGATCGTGGCGACCATCTCTCGCATCGAGACGTCGAGGCCGCCGGGGGTGTCGATCTGGATCACGACGAGGCCCGAGCCGGTCTCGACCGATCGGTCGATCTCGTCGGCGAGGTAGTTCGCGGTGGTAGGGTCGATGACGCCCTCGAGCTCGATGACGTCGACGTACGCGGCTTGCTCCTGCGCGGCGGCCCCCGGCCCACCGAGCAGGACGCCGGCCGCCATCAGGACGAGCCCGAGCCTCCTCACGCCCCCTATCCTAGGGGGCGTCTCCTCCGTTCGCCGGGCTCAGCCGGCGCGGACGGGCTCACGACGGATCCCACGCTCCTCGATCAGCGCCCGCCAGTCCCTCGTCCCCGGGTTGCGCCGCCGAACCTGACGACGCTCCCGCTCGTTGAGGCCCCCCCAGATGCCGAAGTCCATGCCGGAGGTCAGAGCGACGCTGAGACACTCGACGGCCACCGCGCAGGTCCCGCAGATCGCCTTGGCGCGGCGCTCGTCGGCCGCCGTGTTGCCGAAGAAGAGCTCGGGATCGAAGCCGCCGCAGGCCGCCCGCTCCTCCCAGAACATGGCCCGGCATGGTAGTCGCGCGACAGTGCGCTGTGGATAGTCCGATCGGCCCAATTTTCCTCCACACGGTTTCCACAGGTTTCCCACCGGGAGTCCCATGGCCGCGGCCCCCATCGCTCGCTATCCTGTTCCGGATCCCATGGCCACCACCCACCGAGCCACCACACGCCGCGTGCGGGCCGTGGACCTCGAGCGCGTCCGGGGACTCCCCGACCAGGCCCTCCGGGTCGTCCTGCTCATCTTCGTCGTGGCGATCGCGGCGGGGCTCTTCGCGCTGGCGCTGCTCCCGAGCGTGGGCGCGGCGGGCCGCGGGGTGCAGCGGTTCAACGACGAGCTCAACACGATCGGGACCGACATCGAGATCCGGTACCCGCGGTTCCCGGAGCGCTCCACGATCTTCGCCGCCGACGGCACGGTCCTGGCCACGCTCTTCCTCGACGAGAACCGGAAGATCGTGAAGCTGCGGAACGTCGATCAGGACCTGGTCGACGCGGTGCTGGCGATCGAGGACGCCCGCTTCTACGAGCACCCCGGCCTCGACTACCGCGGCATCATCCGGGCGCTCGTCACGAACGTGGGGGCCGGCGACATCGAGCAGGGCGCCTCGACCCTCACCCAACAGCTCGCGCGGAACGTGTACGCGGACGTCGGGACCGAACGCACGCTGGCCCGGAAGATCGCCGAGGCCCGAGTGGCCATGCGCATGGAGGACGAGTACTCGAAGGACCAGATCCTCGAGCTCTACCTCAACGAGATCTACATGGGGCGGAGCGTCTACGGGGTGGGCACGGCCGCGGAGTACTACTTCGGGAAGCACGTGCGGAACCTCGAGCTGCACGAGGCCGCGATGCTGGCAGGGCTGATCCAGGCGCCCGAGCGGTACTCACCCGTCGTGGACAAGGAGGCCGCGCTCAGCCGGCGCAACGTGGTGCTCGACCGCATGGCCGAGCTCGGGATGATCACCCCCCAGGAGGCCGCCGAGGCGAGGGGCAGGCGTCTGGGCCTCCAGCCCAAGAACGTCGTGGAGAAGCGGAAGTTCCCGTTCTTCGTGGATTTCGTCCGCCGGGAGATCCTCGACCTGGAGAACAAGGCCTTCGACGAGCTGGGGACCACGGCCCGCCAGCGCCAGCGCGCGCTCTTCCAGGGCGGGCTGCAGATCCACACCACGCTCGAGCCGAAGCTCCAGCGGGCCGGGGAGCGGGTGTCCCGACAGCACCTCCCCCTCCCCGAGGACCCCCAGAACGCGATCGCCTCGGTCGAGGCGGCCACCGGCCGGATCCTGGCCCTCGTCTCGAGCCAGGAGTTCGAGCGCTCGCAGGTGAACCTGGCCACGGGCCAGGGAGGCTCGGGGCGGCAGGCGGGGTCGGCCTTCAAGCCGTTCACGCTGGTCACGGCCTTCGAGCAGGGGATCCCTCCCACGAAGGTCTACAACGGAGCCAACGGCCAGACGATCCCCGCATGCGGCGACTACCGGCTTGTGAACGCGGACGGGGGCGGGGGGTTCATGGACATCTGGGCCGCCACGCGCGGGTCGGTGAACGCGGTGTTCGTGCAGCTGGCCGTGGACGCCGGGCTGGAGGCCAACGTCGAGGTCGCCCACCGTATGGGCATCGAGAGCCCGTTGGGCGCCTTCTGCTCGCTCCCCCTCGGCACGAACGAGGTGACACCGCTCGAGATGGCCTCCGCTTACGCCACGCTGGCCAACGGCGGCAAGCGCTGCGAGCGCCACGCGATCGACACGATCGAGGATCGCTCAGGGGACGTGATCGTGAAGCAGAAGCGCCGCTGCAAGCAGGTCGTCGACCCCGACATCGCGGCGCTCACCGTCAACCTGCTGGAGGGCGTGATCGAGGCCGGGACCGGGACGGCGGCCAACCTGGGGACCTGGCCCGCGTTCGGCAAGACGGGCTCGACGAACAACCTCGCCGACGCCTGGTTCGCGGGCTGCACGAAGCAGATCTGCTCCGCCTCCTGGGTGGGCCACACGAAGGGCCTGATCCCCATGTCGAACGTCCACGGAGAGCGGGTCTTCGGCGGCACCTTCCCCGCCCGGATCTGGCACGACTTCATGATGATCGCGATGCAGGGGAAGCCGGCGATCGACTTCCCGGGGGTCCCGCAGATCTCCTGGCCCAAGGCCCAGGTCCCCGACGTCGTCGGGTTGACCGAGGAGGAGGCGATGCGGGTGCTGGGCGAGGCCGGCTTCACCGCCCAGTCCACCGAGGTCGACTCGAGCGAGCCTGCGGGCACGGTGGTCGGGCAGTCCCCGCAGGGCGGGGCCAGGGTCCCGGTGAGCACCACCGTGACGATCCAGGTCTCCACCGGGAAGGCCCCCAGGGCCAGGGTGCCCGACGTGGTCGGGATGAGCGAGGGACAGGCCATCCGGGCCCTGGAGCGCGCCGGGTTCGCCGCCGCCGTCTCCTACGAGACGACGAACCGGAAGAACCTCGACGGGATCGTGGGCGCGCAGGCCCCCGGCGCCGGCACCAGAGCCGAGGAGGGGGCCACGGTCTCGATCACCGTCCACCGGTACGAGAAGCCGAAGCCCAAGCCCTCGCCGACCCCCGAGCCCTCCCCGACGGCCTGATCAGCCCCCGAGGCGCTCCGCCACGCGCCGACGGACCTCGCTCCCGTCGGCCCGACCCTTCACCCGGCCCATCACCCTGCCCATGACCTTGCCCAGATCGCCCGGGCCCGAGGCGCCTGTCGCCGACACGGCCTCGTCGATGATCGCGTCGAGCTCCTCGGCGCTCAACTGCTCGGGGAGGTAGGTCTTCAGGATGGCCAGCTCGGCCCGCTCCTGCTCCGCCAGCTCGGGGCGGGCGCCCTCGTCGTAGGCCTCGGCCGACTCCCTCCTGCGCTTGGCCTGCGTGGAGACGACCTCCTGGAGCTCTTCGTCCGACAGCTCGTGCCCCACGTCGACCTCCCGCTCGCGGACCTCGGTCATGAGCAGGCGGATCGTGGCCATCCGCGTCTTGTCGCGGGCCTTGATCGCCTCGCGCAGCTCCATCGACAGCCGATCCTTGAGGGCTCCCATACAATCGCCTCCGTGCTCTGGTGGATCCTGCTCGGCCTCCTCGCCGCCGGTCTCCTGGTGGCCGCCTACGCCATCCTGATCGAGCGTCGATGGTATCGCCTGGCCCGCTACCGCCTCGACATCCTCCCGGGGGGCGGGCCGCTCACGATCCTGCACCTCTCGGACCTGCACATGGTCGACGGCGAGGCGCACAAGCGGCGGTTCCTGGAGAGCCTGCCTCGGGCCGACGTCACGATCATCACCGGCGACCTGCTGGGGGAGCCGAAGGCCGTGGAGTACGTCGTGGAGTCCCTCCGCCCCCTGCGGGGGCGGCTGGGCTCGATGTTCGTCCTGGGCTCGAACGACGTGTACGTGCCGCGCCCGCTGAACCCGCTCCGCTACTTCGTCCCCCACGAGAAGCGCAGGCGGCGGCGGGGGCGGCGCGGCCGCGCACCCGACCTCGTAGCCCAGCTCGAGGCCGACGGCTGGGTCCACCTCCGCAACCTCCGTCGGGGCGGGAGCCTGGACGGCGTGCCCATGGAGATCCTGGGCCTCGACGACCCCCACATCCACCGGGGGAACGTGAGCCTTTCGCCTCGGAGGGGGACGGGCCGCTTCGGCCTGGCGGTCGTGCACTCGCCCGATCCGGCGCCCGAGCTCGCGGCCCTCGGCTGGGACCTGATCGTCACGGGCCACACCCACGGGGGGCAGGTCCGGCTGCCGTGGGGCCGAGCCATCGTGACCAACTCCTCGATCCCCCGGCGGATGGCCAGCGGCCTCCATCGGATCGGCCGGACCTTCATGCACGTCAGCCCTGGTCTGGGGACCTCGAAGTACGCGCCCTTCAGGCTGTTCTGCCGCCCCGAGGCGACGATGCTCGAGCTGCGCTCGGCCGGATGACTCAGCCGATCTCGACCGAGACCTCCACCGCCCGCTTCGTCGCGTCGCACACCGGACACCGAGCGGCGCCGCGCTCGGCCACCTCGATCGCTCGATCCGAGGCCTCTCCGCCACGGAGCGAGATGCGGATCCGCATCGAGAGCGGTCCCGCCGGCACGCCGTCGTCGATCCCGAGGATCCCCCGATCGTCCGACTCGCTGTCCACCAGGACCTCCACATCCCCCACGTCGACGCCCTCGCGGGCGGCCTCCATCCCCACCGTCGACGCCACGCACGAGGCGACGGCGGCCCGAAACAGCCAGCCGGGGGTGGGTAGCTCTCCACGGCCCCCCACGCCCCCCGGCATGTCGGTCGTCAGCCGCTCGCCGGCCGGCCCCTCCACCTCCACCCTCAGCGCGTCACCCAGCCTCGCCGTCGCCGCCGAGTCCGTGTAGCGCGCGTCGTCCGGATGCTCGGTCAGGTAGGCGACGGCCTTCTCGATCGACGCCTTCACGTCAGTCACCGGATCTGCCTCCCTCCACGACCCGCTCGAACACCCGCTCGTAGCCTTCGACCATCGACTCCTTGGAGAAGCGATCGGCCACGTGGCTGCGGCACGCCTCCGGGTCGATCTCTCCCAGCCGCCCGATCGCGTGGGCGGCCTCCTCCGGATACCCCTCCACGCTCACCAGGAACCCCGTCCGGCCGTCGGTGATCACCTCGGGCACCGCGCCGCGCGGCGTGGCGATCACCGGCGTCCCGCAGGCCATGGCCTCGGTCATCACGAGGCCGAAGGGCTCGGGCCAGTCGATCGGGAACAGGACGGCCCGAGCGCGGGACATGAGGTCGGCCTTCTCCTCCACCGAGATCTCGCCGAGCACGGTGACGTCGGGCCCCAGCAGCGGCTCCACCTCGCGCGTCCAGTGCTCCCGTTCCACGGGGTGTGCCATCTTCACCGCCATCACGAGCGGCATCCCGGCCGCGCGAGCGGCCAGCACCGCCCGGTGAGCCCCCTTGTCGGGGTTGGCACGGCCGATGAAGCAGAGGAACCCCTCCTTCTCCGACCGGAACGGGTAGAGATCGAGGTCGATCCCGTTGTAGACGACGCCTCCGTAGCGAAGCTCGGGCATGGCGGCTCGCTGGGACTGGCTGATCGCCACGAACGTGAGGCGGTCGGCCACCTGCTCGTAGAGAAGGCGGAACTGCGGCGTGAAGTCGCCGTGGAGCGTGTGGACCACCGGTACGTCGTGGCACATCGCGGCCACGAGCGCCGAGAACGGCGTGTGGTGGTGCAGCACGTCGAACCGCCCGAAATCCCTGTGGACGAGCATCTGATGGACGGTGTCGTGCCAGATCGAGTTGATCGCGGTGGACCCCGGCGCCGCCTCGAACACGTACTCCAGCCGGGCCTTGGTCTGCGAGTCGCCGGTGGCGAAGAGGGTGACGTCGTGGCCCCGCTCCGCGAGACCGTCCGCCAGGAGGGAGACCACCCACTCGATGCCGCCGTAGCCCTTGGGCGGGACGGCGACCCACGGCGGGGAGACCTGGGCGATCCGCATCCGGCCGATGCTACTCGGAGACGGCGGTGCGCGCCGCTTCCTCTTCCTCGGCGGGGACCGAGTGGATCTGCAGCTCCCGCTCGTCGAGGATCACGACGACTTCGTCCGCGTTCTTGAGCTCGGGGAACCGCATCAGGCACACCTGGCAGACGTCGTGCTCGACGGATCGGGCGCTTCCGCACCAGGTGCAGTCGCGGGGCTCCATGGGTCCTCCGTTCCGGGCATGCCCGATCAGGGCACCCGGTATGCTAGCACCTGAGGTCGACTCCCAGGAAGGGGTGGCAGCGACGGCCAACGACGACCTGCTCCCGCAGGACGTGCTGTTCCAGCTGGACGAGATCGGGAGCGCCGACATCCTGGTCGGGATCCCCTGCTTCAACAACGAGGAGACGATCGGGGGCGTCATCCGCGCCGTCGAGGCCGGCCTTCGAAAGCACTTCCCCGAGCGGCGATCCGTGATCTGCGTCTCCGACGGCGGATCCGCCGACCGGACCGTGGCCGTGGCACAGTCCGCCGAGATCGGGGAGGACTGGAAGCTCCTGCTCGTCCCGGGAGACTCTCCGGTCCCGAAGCGGATCGCGTTTCCCTACAGCGGCCTGTCGGGGAAGGGCAGCGCCTTCCGCTCGATCTTCGAGGTGGCCGCGAGACTGGGGGTGGCCGCATGCGGGGTCGTGGACTCCGACCTGCGGAGCATCACGCCCTACTGGCTCGACCGGATCCTCTCCCCGATCGTCCACTACGGGTACGAGTACGTCGCCCCGATCTACGCACGCCACAAGTTCGACGGCACGATCACGAACTGCATCGCCTTCCCGGTGACGACGGCCCTCTACGGCGTGCGGATCCGTCAGCCGATCGGTGGGGAGTTCGGGTTCTCGGGCGAGCTGGCCAAGGTTTACGCGGCGAAGAACGTGTGGGAGTCGGACGTGGCGAGGTTCGGGATCGACATCTGGATGACGACCGTGGCGCTCGTGGAGGGCGCGAAGATGGCCCAGGGTATCCTCGGCGCCAAGCTGCACGACGCGAAGGACCCCGGCAAGGACCTGGGCCCGATGTTCCGCCAGGTCGTGGGCAGCCTCTTCGCGCTCGCCGGCCGCTACCGGAACGACTGGTGGGAGACCGACACCGCGACTTCGCCCCCGATCTTCGGCTTCCCCGCCGCCTACTCGGCCGAGCCGATCAAGGTCTCGGTGCCCCGGCTCACCTGGAAGTTCGTAGAGGGATACGTGAAGCACCAGGCGCTGTGGACCCAGGTCCTCTCGGAAGAGTCGCTGCACGGCGTCCAGACGGCGGTAGGCGATGCCGCGGAGACCACGCGGGGGCTGGTGCTGGACCTCGACACCTGGACGAAGATCGTCTACGACTTCCTGATCGCCTACAACGGGCGGCGGGTGGACCCCGGCACGCTGATCGATTCGATGATCCCCCTGTACTTCGCGCGGACGGCCACCTTCATCCAAGAGGTGGCGGACGCGGATCTCCATGAGGCCGAGGACCGGATCCAGGCGAACGCCGACGCGGCCCTCGCGCTCAAGCCCTACCTCAAGCGGCGGTGGCGCGAGGAGGGGATCCCCGAGCGCGACCTGTCCGAGCAGGAGGTCCCCATGGAGGGCGAGTCGCCCGAGGGGATGGTCGGCGCGCTCGAGCAGCAGAACAAGTAGCGGCCCTGGTGGGCCGGGCGGCTCGCGCTACACTGGATGGACCGTCGGGACGTGGCGCAGCTTGGTAGCGCGCAGCGTTCGGGACGCTGAGGTCGCGGGTTCAAATCCCGCCGTCCCGACTCAGCGATGTCTCGCGGCATCCATGTCTCCTGCCGATGACTTCTCGGCCCAGGAGCCGTCTCTCTTTCGACGGCGATCCCACGCCGAACCCCAGACCCGATGCTCACGCCATCGGCCCGTTGGGGCAAAGGGGCTCCGCCTCAGGAGGCACAGCGATCAGCCGGACCCGTGGGTCGATGATCCTAGGAGCGTGAGTCCCGGGATCATGCGGCCCCGAGGAGGGTACGGATGATCGACCACAACTACGCCGCCCTGGCTACGGCCGTGGCGTCTGCTTTCGTGATCAGCACGGCGTACTACATCGTGCTCGGACGTCAGTACGCGGAGGCTCGGGGATTGAGCCCCGAGGCGGCGGAAGCTCGACCCCCTGCGTGGAAGATCCTCGTCGAGCTGGTGCGGAGCCTGACCGTGGCGGCGGTGGTCGCAGGGCTCGCCGGGCTCCTGGAGGTGCCGGATCTGGCGGGTGCGACCGGGCTCGCGCTCGCGCTGTGGATGGCGTTCCCGGTGGTCCTGCTCGTGGGCGCCGTGATCTGGGACGAAGCGCGTCCCAAGGTCGCGGCGATCCACGCCGGCCACTGGCTGGTGAAGCTCGTCGTCGTCGCGTCGATCGTAGGGCTCTGGCGCTGATCGAGCGTATCCTTCCCCCCGACCGCACCGGAAGGGAGGGACGATGTCGCTGCCGCAGACCACCAAGGGATTCGCGCTGGGGCCCGACGAGGGTGAGGCCCTCTGGTTCAACGGCGGGCTCGGGATCCTGAAGGCGACGGCCGACCAGACCGAGGGACGATACACCGCCTACGAGCTCCGGATCCCCAAGGGCTTCGGCCCGCCCCTGCACGCCCACGAGCACGAAGACGAATTGTTCATCGTGCTGTCCGGGGAGGTCCGTCTGCAGCACGGCGATGAGGTGATCGAGGGGGTCCCCGGCACGTTCGCGTACACGCCGAAGGGGGTCGGCCACGCGTTCCTTGCGGATTCGGAGGAGGCACGGCTGCTGCTCCTCTTCGGCCCGGCCGGGGTCGAGGGGTTCTTCCGCGACGCGGGCGGCCCCGCTCGCTCGCTCCAGCTCCCGCCTGCGGACGAGCCTCTGCGCGATCGAGAGGAGCTCGTGGAGATCATGCGGCGCTACGGCCAGATGGTGCTCGGTCCCCCGCTGCCGCCCAAGGACGTCTGAGATCGGGATGCGGATCTCGGAGCTGCAGGACCTGATGCGGCGCACCTATCTGGAGCGGGATCTCCGTCGCGGGGCGGACGGCACCTTCCGCTGGCTCGTGGAGGAGATCGGGGAGGTGGCGCGGGCCCTTCGCCGGGACGATCCGGAGGCGATCCGGGACGAGGTGGCCGACGCTCTCGCCTGGCTCACGTCGCTGGCCAACGTGGCAAACGTGGATCTGGAGGAGGCGATGAGCCGCTACGCGGACGGCTGCCCGAAGTGCGGGGAGATCCCCTGCGCATGCCCCTTCCGGGCTTGACCGCTGCCTGCTAGGCGCGCTCGATCTCCTGGGCCACCTCGACGACGAGCCCATCGGGATCGAGCAGATGGATCGTGCGGTGACCCCACGGCCGGTCCACGGGACCGGTGAGGATCTCCACCCCGGCGTCCCGGAGCCGCTGCGCCTCCGCATCCACGTCCTCCACGAGGAGGACGATCTCGCCGTCGGGCGGCCCGCCCCCCGGCGCCTCCCGCCCCAGCAGGTCCGGCAAGCTCGACCGAGGGAAGAAGCCCAGCTTCGTACCCCCCGCCGAGAACTCCGCGTACGCTTCGTCCGTGAAGCGGTGCTCGAGGCCCAGCACGTCCCGATAGAAGGCCACCGATCGGTCCAGGTCCTCCACGTACCGGATCACGTAGTCCACGGTTCGCATGCCGGGAACATACCCGGACCGAGGAGGGTTCTTGCTCTGCGATGGCCAAGCTGATCCAGACTTCCCACGGGACCCGTTCGGAGGCGTTCGGCCCCGTCGAGTGGGGCCTCCTCGCCTCGATCGCGCTGATGTGGGGATCGTCGTTCCTCTGGATCGCGATCGGGCTCGAGGGGTTCGAGCCGGGGCTGATCGCGTTCCTCCGCGTGGCGCTGGGAGCCTCGTTCCTGGGGCTGATGTCGCGAGCCCGGCGCGGCATCGAGCGCGAGGACTGGCCCCGGGTCGCGCTCCTCGGGCTGGTGTGGGTGGCCATCCCGTTCACGCTCTTCCCGGTGGCGCAGCAGTGGATCGACTCCTCGACCGCGGGGATGATCAACGGCGCGATGCCGCTGTTCACCGCGGTCGTCGCCACGCTCCTTCTGCGGACGATGCCGGGGGCCCGGCAGCTGATCGGCCTGGCCGTGGGGTTCGCCGGGGTCGTGCTCGTCTCGCTGCCGGCGGCGGGCGAGGGAGGGTCGCGCCTCCTCGGGATCGGGCTGGTCCTCCTGGCCACGATCCTGTACGGGCTGGCCGCCAACCTGGCCGTCCCCCTCCAGCAGAAGTACGGGGCCCTTCCGGTCGTGTGGCGGGCTCAGCTCGCCTCGGTGGTGGCGATGCTCCCGTATGGTCTGATCTCGATCCCCGGCTCGTCGTTCCGCCTCTCGTCGCTCGGCGCCGTCCTGATCCTCGGGTTCCTGTCCACTGGGGTGGCGCTCGTGGCTATGGCGGTCCTCGTGGGGAGGGCCGGTGCCACCAGAGGCGCGCTGGCCATCTACTTCATCCCCGTGGTGGCCACGATCCTGGGCGTGGTGTTCCGGGACGAGACGGTGGAGCCGGTCGTCTTCGCGGGGATCGCGCTCATCATCGCGGGCGCAGGACTGGCGAGCCGCCGGGAGCGCCGGCGCGAGCCGGTCCCCGCTCCCGCCTAGGCGCCCTCGTGCTCGCGGATCACGTCCTCCTCGGAGAGCCGGAACTCGTCGTGGAGCACGCGCACCGCCTGCTCCACGTCTGAGGCCCGGATCACGCAGGAGATCCGGATCGCCGAGGTCGAGATCATCTCCAAGTTGATCCCGGCTCGGGCCAGCGCGTCGAACATCCGCGCCGCGACGCCGGGATGGGTCTTCATCCCGGCCCCGATCAGCGAGATCTTGGCGATGTCGGCGTCGGTGTCGTAGGCAACGCCGATCTCCTCGGCCACGCGCCCGATCGCCTTCCCAGCGTGGGGGAGGTCGTCCTTCGGGATCGTGAACGAGAGGTCCGTGATGCCCTCGCGCGAGACGTTCTGGACGATCATGTCGACGTTGAGGCCCTCGTCGGCCACCGCCTTGAAGATCGTGGCCGCGATGCCCGGCCGATCGGGCACGTCCACCAGCGTGACCTTGGCCTGCGAGGTGTCGTGGGTCACCCCCGAGATGATCGCCTGCTCCATCCGCTCGTCCTCCTCCGCGATCCAGGTGCCTCCCTCGCTGTCGAAGGAGGACCGGACGTGGAGCTTGATCCCGCTGTTCCGAGCGTACTCCACGGCCCGGAGCTCGAGCACCTTCGCCCCCGTGGCCGCCATCTCCAGCATCTCCTCGTAGGAGACCGCGTGGAGCTTGCGGGCCTCGGGGACGATCCGGGGGTCGGCGGTGGAGACTCCGCCCACGTCGGTGTTGATCTCGCACACCTCGGCCCCCAGCGCGGCCGCCAGCGCCACCGCAGTGGTGTCGGAGCCCCCTCGCCCGAGCGTGGTCACGTCGTGAGCCGTGGAGACGCCCTGGAAGCCGGCCACGATCACCACGTCTCCGCGATCGAGCGCCTCGCGGACCCTCCCCGGGCGGATGTCGATGATCTTGGCCTTGCCGTGCCGGTTGTCGGTGATGATCCCGGCCTGCGAGCCCGTGTACGAGGCGGCCGGGTAGCCCTCGGCGTTGATCGTGATGGCCAAGAGGCTCATGGCGATCCGCTCTCCGGCGGTGAGGAGGAGGTCCAGCTCCCGCCCGTGGGGGACGGGGGTGATCCGGTGGGCCATACCCAGGAGCTCGTCGGTCGTATCCCCCATCGCCGAGACGACGACGCAGACCTCGTCGCCGGCCTCCTTCGCTTCGATCACGCGACCGGCGACGGAGCGGATCCGGTCCAGGTCGGCCACCGACGTCCCGCCGTACTTCTGCACCACGATGCCCATGCCTCCGCGAGCCTAGCAGTGGGACGGGGCCTAGGAGGTGCGGTCGAACACGGCTCTCCGCAGGGCGGCGCGGGCCAGCGGGACGCCCTCGGCCCGGCCCAGCCCCTCGATCCTGCGGAGGAGGATCAGCGCGAGGATGGCGGCTGCCATGGCGACCAGCGCCCCGGGAGCGTCGAGGAGCCAGGCCGTCAGCGGGATCGAGAGCAGCCCGATCGTCGACCAGAGGCCGGTCGCCCCCAGGGCAACGCCGCCCAGGGTCAGGAGGCCGAAGACGAGCGTGGGGAGCGGGAGGAGGGCCAGGGAGACTCCGGCGGCGACCGCGAGGCCGCGGCCGGCGAAGCGCGAGGCGTAGGGCGGCCAGCAGTACCCCGCGACGAGCGCGACGCCGGCCGCGGCCTGCCAGGGCGGCTCGAAGCCGACCCAGCCACTGGCGAGGGCGAAGAGCAGCGCCTTCACCACGTCGGCGACGCCGGCCACCCCCGACCACCGCGGGCCGGCGTGCGCAGTCAGGAGTATATGGGCGTCGAGCTCGCTGGCTTTCCTGGAGGCGAGTCGCAGCACCTCGATGGCCCCCCGGACCCGGGCCACGAGGTAGGTGGAGGGGATGCTCCCCACGAGGTAGGCGAGGAACACCCAGGCCGGCCCGAACCAGGTCTCCTCCGTCACGGCGACGCCTCGAGGTGGTAGGCGAGGCCGACCACGCCGGGGCCCGTGTGCGCGCCCATCACCGCCGTGAACTCCACCACGAGCTCCTCGAGGACTTCTGTGTTCGGGCGGACCCGCTCCAGGAGGTCTCGGGCCTCCTCCTCGGCCCGGGCGTGGATCGCGGCGACGCGCGCTCGACCGCCCTCCAGGTCCCGCAGCGCCTCCGCGGCCACGCGGTCGAGCGCGCGTCGCCGCGTCCTCGGCTTGGCCACCGGCCTGATCTCTCCGCGGGCCATCTCGAAGACCGGCTTCAGCTGGAGGCCGGTCGCCGCCAGGGCCGCGATCCACCCCACCCGGCCCGACCGGCGGAGGTGCTCCATCGTGTCGATGGTGGCCACCAGCCGGGTGCGCTCGGCGGCGGCGCGGGCGGCGGCGGCCACCTCCTCCAGCGACCCTCCCGCGGCCGCCGCCCGCGCCGCCGCCAACGCCACCCACCCCTCTCCCATCGAGGCGCCGCCCGAGTCGATCACCTCGACCCGCTTCCGGATGGCTTCCGCCGCCATCCGCGCCGCCCCGTGCAGACCCGACACCGACGCCGCGAGGGTGACGCACGTGAGCTCCTCCTCGGGTCGCCGCGCGAACGCCTCCTCGAAGTCGCCGGGCGTGGGCATCGACGTCGTCACGCTCCCGGGCTCCCGCTCCAGCCGCTCGTATAGATCGGGGAGCTCGCCGTCGCGGAGGCTCCGCCCGCCGACGCTGAGGTACAGCGGCACGACCTCGATCCCCATCCGGGCCGCCATCTCGGGTGGCAGTCCCGCGGCGCTGTCGGTCACGACCCCGACCATGAGGTGATTCTCGTGAGCCGAGCGAGCGAGGGCCACCCCGCGGGCTATGCGGGAGGGCCGGAGTCTCCTACGATGCGAGACGGGGTGAGCGCATGACGCGAAGCGCCGAGCGGGCGCTGGCCGAGGTCCCCCTCTTCGAGGGCCTGACCAGGGACCAGATCCGGTCGGTGCTGGACGCCACGGTCGAGGTCACGTGCGACGCGGGCCAGTCGATGGTGGACGAGGGCATGCTGGCCATCGACTTCTACCTGATCCTCGACGGCGAGGCCGAGGTCGTCTCCGGAGGCCGGCACATCGCGTCGCTGCGACCAGGGGACCACTTCGGCGAGCTCGCAGTGATCGACGGCGAGCCGCGCTCGGCGACCGTTCGGGCCACCACCAGGCTGCGGGCGCTCCGCCTCGTCGCCGACGACTTCCACCGTCTGCTCCGGACGACCCCCGAGCTCGCCCATCGCATCCTCGTCGAGGCGGTGCGTCGGCTCCGCTCGTCGCCGCCGCCCCCGACGGCCTGACGGTGTCGCCCGAGGAGCGCCCCGCCCGGGAAGAACGGGCCGGGATCCTCGGCCGGGGGCCCTTCCGGACGCTCCTGGCCGGGCAGACCGTCTCCTCGCTGGGCGACTGGGTCGGCACCCTCGCCTTCATCGCCGCGGCCTACGAGCTCACGGGATCCCCCGCCGCGGTGGGCGGCGTCCTCGTCATCCGTCTGCTGCCGCCCCTCCTCGCCGCGCCGCTGGGAGGGGTCCTCGCCGACCGGTTCGACCGTCGCCGCCTGATGGTCCTGACCAACCTCGGCATGGCCGTCCTCATCTCGCTGGCGCCGTTCGCGGGGCTCGCTCTCCTCTACGCGATCGCGTTCGCCTCCGAGATCCTGGCGATGCTGTTCCTCCCGGCCCGGGACTCGGCCGTCCCCGATCTCGTGCCCCCCGACTCGCTCCCCCAGGCGAACGGATTCGTCCTGGCCACCTCCTACGGCGCGATCCCGTTCGCGGCCGCCCTCTTCTCGGGCCTCCGGCTGCTCACGCCCCTTCCGGAACAGCCGCTCGCCGTGCCCTTCCTCTTCGACGCCCTGACCTTCGTCGTGGCGGCCGTCATGATCGCGAGGATCCCCATCCCCAAGCGGAGGATTCGGACGGACCTCCGCGTGGTCGAGGGGCTGGGCGAGGCCTTCCGCTTCGCGCGGCGATCGCCCACGGTTCGCGGCCTGGCCGCGGGCATGGGCGTGGCGATGCTCGGGGGCGGCGTGCTGTTCGCCGTCGGGATCGCGTACGTCCGGGAGACCCTGGGAGGGGGCGACGTCGAGTTCGGCTACCTCGTGTCGCTGTGGGGGCTCGGGATGGCGGCCGGACTGGGGAGCGCCCGGCTCTTCGTGCGCAGGGGCGAGGCGCTCGCGTTCCGCGTCGCCGTCGCCACCGCCGGGGGGGTCCTGATCGCGATGGCCCTGCTCCCCTTCCTCTGGCTCGCGTTCGTCGGAGCGCTCGTCTTCGGCGCGTCGTTCGCCCTGGCGATCATGCTTGCGATGACGCTCATCCAGCGGCTCGAC